>NZ_RZPL01000463.1:0-4640 GCF_004022805.1 Mesorhizobium sp. M7A.F.Ca.CA.002.04.1.1
TTCCTGCATATCGGCTCGACCGCCATTCTGCGCGCCGACGGCAAGCTCGCCAACCGGGCGCTGCTGTTCGGGCCGGATGGTGCTGCGCTCGCCGCCTACGACAAGATCCACATGTTCGACGTCGATCTCGACAATGGCGAGAGCTGGCGTGAGTCCGCCGCCTATGAACCGGGAACCGAGGCCGTCGTCACCGACATCGAGGGTGCAAAGCTCGGCTTCGCCGTTTGCTACGATCTGCGCTTTCCGCAACTCTTCCGCGCCGAGGCGTTGGCCGGCGCAGACCTGCTTTCCGTACCGGCTGCCTTCACCCGCCAGACCGGCGAGGCGCACTGGCACGTGCTGCTCAGGGCCCGCGCCATCGAGAACGGCGCCTATGTCGTCGCCGCCGCGCAAGGCGGCTTGCATGAAGACGGCCGCGAGACTTACGGCCATTCGCTGATCGTCGATCCGTGGGGCCGGATCATTGCGGAAGCCGCGCATGACGAACCGGCGGTGATCGTCGCCGAGATCGACCCGGCGCAGTCGCTTGCCGCGCGCAAGAAGATCCCCAATCTCAGGAATGCGCGGGATTTCGCCGTCAATGCCGGCTCGGGCGAGGCGCCGCGGCTCAGGGGTGCAGCCTCTTGATCCGTTTTGCCCTGATCTGCGAGCACGAGCACGAATTCGAAGGCTGGTTCCGCAGCAACGACGATTTCGACACCCAGAAGAAGCGCGGCTTCGTCGATTGCCCGAGCTGCGGTTCGCACAAGGTGCAGAAAGCACTGATGGCGCCGGCCGTCTCCACGGCGCGCAAGCAGGAAACCATAGCGCTGGCCATGGGCGAGGCGCAGAAGCAGGCTTTGGCGCAGCTCAAGGCGATGGCCGAGAAGGTGCGCGAGAATGCCGATTATGTCGGCGACAAGTTCGCCGAGGAAGCGCGAAAGATCCATTTCGGCGAGAGCGACCCGCGTGGCATCTATGGCGAGGCGACGCTGGACGAAGCCAAGAGCCTGGTCGAGGACGGCGTCGAGTTCATGCCGATCCCGGTGTTTCCGGACGACCGCAACTGAGTTCCGAGGGAGCTTTGCGCGACCCAGAAGCGATTGAGCCGCGACGCAGCATAAGAGCCGTCGTTGGCCGATTGGCCCGCTGGGGCGCCGTCAAGCTTAGCGGTACCCGAACGATCGACGGGTTGCTCATCATCAGCGACAAGGGCACCGACAAGATCGTCGAGGCGCTTCAGCTTATTCGTGATTTTGATCCAGTGCGCTACAGACGGCTGCTTGGTGACGTAAGACAGGTATTTGTCACAACCCTTCCTGCTTCCGTCGCGCAATGGGCAAACTCTTCCAAGGCATGCGAATTGGACGAGCGCCATATCATCAGCGAAAGGACGACGCCGGAATTGGTCGCTTCGATTATCGTCCATGAAGCCACCCACGCGCGGCTTATGCGATGTGGTATCGGCTACGAAGAGGCGCTGCGGGATCGCGTGGAGCAGGTCTGTCTGCGTCGAGAAATAGCCTTTGCGGCCAGATTGCCGACCGGAAAGGGCCGGAGCCAGCAAGCCGAAGCGACACTCGAGGCCATGCCGGACTTTTCCGACAAGGCGATGAGTGAGCGCTATCTCAGCGGTTTGCGGGATGCTCTGCTCTACCTCAACATGCCGACCCGGCTTGTCGACCTCACCGTATCATACCGCCGCTGGAAACACCGGCGCCGGTTCTCGCCGCAGCCTACGAACTGACCCGGCTTAGCTCACGCTCCCGATCAATTTCTCAAGCAGCCGAGAGAGCGTCTCCCGTTCGGCCGGTGTCAGGCCGGAAAGAATCTCATGCTCGTTGGCAACATGGGCGGCAATAGCCTCATCGATCAACGCGAGACCCTTTTCGGTCAGCCGCACGACAATGCCGCGCCGATCGTTGGGGTGCGGCCCGCGCAGGATCAATCCGGACGTTTCGAGCCGGTCGAGCCGGTTGGTCATGGCGCCTGACGTCACCATCGTCGCTTCATAGAGGGCGGTCGGCGTCAGGGCGTAGGGTGATCCAGAGCGGCGCAGCGTTGCCAGCACGTCGAATTCCCCGGACTGCAATCCATAACGGGCAAACAACGGCGCCAGGCGCTCGCGGGCGATCAGCGAGGCGGCCTCGTTCAGCCGCCCGAGCACACCCATCGGCGAGACGTCCAGATCGGGTCGTTCCCGCTTCCATTGCTCGATCGCCCGTGCTGCCCTGTCCAACTGTCTCACCATCATTTATCTTGACGTTAAGAATCTTTCCGTTATCTTACTGCAAGATGCAATGCCGGCCAAGAGCCGCGCTACAGGATTCGGTCAATGAAGCTTCTCTGGGATTCGGCGCTCGGCCTGCTGGTCGTCACCGGCGGCCTGCTCGGCCTGACGCTGCCGTTCGGCAAGCTCGCCACGGCTGCCGGCGTGCCGGCCATGGTCTGGGCCTTCGTCATCTCGCTCGGCGCCGGCGGGGTCTTGCTGTGCATGCTCTTGGCTCGCGGCAAGCGGGTCCGGCTCACCGCGCACAAATTGCGCTATTTCTTCGTCACCGCCGCGGTGTCCTATGCTGTCCCCAATCTCCTGATGTTCTCGGCCATCCCGCATCTGGGCGCCGGCTACACCGGCATCATGTTCACGCTGTCGCCGGTCATCACGCTGGTGTTCTCGATCCTGCTGCGTGTCCGGCGCCCCAACATGCTGGGCATTGCCGGCATCGCCGTCGGCTTCGTCGGCGCCGTCATGGTCGCGGTGACGCGCGGCGAGGCCGGCCAGCCGGCCGATTTGTTCTGGGTGGCGATGGGGTTGCTCATCCCGGTCAGCCTTGCCGCCGGCAACATCTATCGCACGGTCGACTGGCCGGACGGTACCGGCCCGATCGAGCTTGCCGTCGGCAGCCATCTGGCGTCGGCGGCGATGCTGCTTGCCGGCATTCTCCTCCTGTTCGGCGGCGAAGCTTTCGTCCCACTCGGCGGCGTGCCGCTGGTCGTCGTCGCGCAGGTTGCGTCGGCATCGGCGATGTTCGCGTTCTTCTTCCGGCTGCAGGCGGTCGGCGGTCCGGTCTATCTCAGCCAGATCGGTTATGTGGCGGCGGCCGTCGGCCTGTTTGCCGGAACCCTCTTCCTCGGCGAGCACTATCAACTGCTGACCTGGGCAGGCGCGCTCATCATCACTGCCGGCGTGTTCATCACCACCAGGGCACAAAGCCAGAAGGCGTGAGCGGTCGCAGGGGATCCGAACTGCCTTCGCGCCTGGAGCCGATCTCACCTGAATTTGTATCCAGATCTGCTTTATCTTCTTGTTTGAGCGTGGTCTTTTCCGAGGACCTTTCCCTTTTTGGAATCGTGCTCTGGAGCAAGCCATGACCGAACCGAAGACATCCGAGGGGACTGCCGTCGATGTAGCTGATTTTCGCGCCGCGATGCGGCTGATCGTCGGCAATGTCAGCGTCATCACCGCCGGCACCGGCGAGGATCGCTCCGGTCTGGTGGTCATTTCGGTCGTCTCGCTGTCGGCCGAGCCGCCCAAGGTGATCGCCTGTGTCAACCGGTCATCGTCGACCTGGCCGGTGATCGAACGCTACCGGCATTTCGGCGTCAACTCGCTTGGCCCCCAGCATCAGCGCGTGGCCGAGCGGTTCTCCGGCTTCGGCGGCATCAAGGGCAAGGACCGCTATGAGGGCGCCGAATGGGTGACGCTCAAGACCGGAGCTTTGCTGCTTTCGGATGCGGTGGCCGCATTCGACTGCAGCCTCGATGAAATGATCGATCGCGGCACGCATTCCATCGTCATCGGTTCGGTCGAGGCCGTGCGCACGTCCGATGCCGGCCAGGCGCTGATCTACTGGCGCGGCGGCTACAGGCCGCTGAATTCTGAATAGATCAGACCGAGCCTTTTTCCGCCAGGACCATGTAGTTGACGTCCATGTCCTTCGACCGCGCCCAGCGGTCGGCCAGCGGATTGTAGGTGACGCCGGTGCGGTCGATGATGGTCAGGCCGGCGCCGCCAAGCGCCTTTTCGAGCTCTTCCGGGCGCACCAGCTTGCCGAACTGGTGGGTGCCGCGCGGCAGCCAGCGCAGCACATATTCGGCGCCGATGATGGCTAAGCCCAGCGCCTTCAGCGTGCGGTTGATGGTGGCCACGAACATGATGCCGCCGGGCCGCACCATCTCGCCGCATTTGGCGACGAACAGGTCGATGTCGGCGACATGCTCGACCACTTCCATGTTGAGGATGACGTCGAATTTCTCGCCGGCGTCGGCAAGGTCCTCGGCCGTCGTGGCGCGATAGTCGACGCTGACATTGCCTTCGGCGGCGTGCAGCTTGGCCACTTCGATGTTGGTTTCGGAGGCATCCGCGCCCACAACCTCGGCGCCAAGCCGCGCCATCGGCTCGCACAAAAGTCCGCCGCCGCAACCGATGTCGAGGATGCGCAGTCCCTCGAAAGGCCTTGCAGCGCGTGGGTCACGGCCGAAGCGCGTCGCTATCTGGTCGCGGATATAGGCCAGCCGGACCGGATTGAATTTGTGCAGGGGACGGAACTTGCCGTTCGGGTTCCACCATTCGGCGGCAAGGGCGGAAAAGCGTTCCACTTCTCCGGCATCGATCGTCGATCGTCGGGGCTCTGGCATAGTTGGTCTCCTCGACACTACAG
>NZ_RZPL01000464.1:0-4638 GCF_004022805.1 Mesorhizobium sp. M7A.F.Ca.CA.002.04.1.1
AAGTCGACGTCGCCTCCACGCCCATGAAGGCGCCCAGCACGATGTGGCCGACGACCTGCCGGCCTACCTCGTCATCGTCATCGTCGGCCACATCGTGCTGGGCGCCTTCATGGGCGTGGAGGCGACGTCGACTTTGTCCATATGGCAGCACATCGCCATCTGGGTGCCGCTGACCATCCTTTTGTCGGTTGCGCTGCTGCAGCCGGTCAAGGGTGCCGTCATCGGACTGCAATGGGCCTTCTATATGCACGGCTTCGGCGGCGAGCACGACGTGATCGAGCCGCATCCCGGAGCCTAGGCCGCAGCCAAGAATGCTGCCTGGCGCAACATACCGACCGTGAAAGGCCACTTTCGCTTGCCAGAAGTTTCCGCTAGGTCCTGCGCATGGACGGTATGACCAAGGCGGAAGTCGACAGGATCGAGCGGAGCATGATCGCTCATAGCGGCCGGCCAATTCGCCCGCGCGACGCGGCAACCCTCATCCTGCTCGACCGCAAGGACGACGACGTACTGGTTCTGATGGGTCGCCGCCATGCCGGCCACGCCTTCATGCCGGGCAAGTTCGTCTTTCCCGGCGGCCGCACCGATCCGGCCGATAGCCGCATACCGGTCGTCGCCGCCCTGCACCCGAAGCAGGAAGCCAAGCTGATCGCCGGGCCGGGGCGCACAAGCGCCGCACGAGCCCGCGCCATCGCCCTGTCGGCCATCCGAGAGACCTATGAGGAAGCCGGGCTGCTGATCGGCCGCAAGGGTGCTTTCGCAACCCCCAGATCCGACTGGCAAGGCTTTGCCGAACACGGCGTGCAACCCTCTCTCGACATGCTGCGCTTCGTCGCGCGCGCCATCACGCCGCCCAACCGGGTGCGCCGCTTCGACACCCGTTTCTTCAGCGCCTGGCGTGACGACGTCGCGGTCGAGCTGCCCGGTGGCGGTCCGACCAACGAACTGGAAGAGCTGGTCTGGCTGCCGCTTGCCAAGGCCAGGGAAGCCGACATACCCGACATCACCCGAATGATCCTGGACGAGTTGGAAAAGCGCCTCGCCCATGATCCGCTGTTGCGTCCAGGCGGTCCCGTGCCCTTCTACCGGCTGGTCCGCAGGCGCTTCATCCGCGAACTTCTCTAGAGCAATTCCAGGAAAGTGTGACGCGGTTTTCCGTCCGAATTGCGTAAGATCAAACAGACAGAGTATTCAGCATCCATGACGGTCGATACCCAACCAAAGGGCGACGAGCGCGTACACTGGCTGCCGATGGTGGCGGCGATCTCGTCGATCAGCGTCGTCGGCATCGCCATCGGCCTCGGCATGCCGCTGCTCAGCGTCATCCTTGAAACACGCGGCCACTCGGCTTCGATGATCGGCCTCAACACCGCCGTCGCCGGCCTCGCCTCGATCGCCGGTGCGCCGCTGGCGACCCCGCTCGCCATGCGCTTCGGCGTTGCCTGGACCATGATCGCCATGATCGCCGCCGGCGCGCTGGCCTTTGTCGGCTTCCATTTCGCACCCGATTTCTGGATGTGGTTTCCACTGCGCATCGTGCTGCACATTGCGCTGACGGTGCTGTTCATCCTGTCTGAATTCTGGATCAGCACCTCGGCGCCGCCGCACCGGCGCGGCCTTGTCCTTGGCATCTACGCCACTGTCCTGTCGCTCGGCTTTGCCGCCGGACCGTGGCTGTTCGCTCATCTCGGCAGTTCCGGCTTCAGGCCGTTCGGCGTCATCATCGCGTTGGTGACGCTGGCGGCCATACCCGTGCTGGCAGCACGCAACGAGAGCCCGTCGATCGCCTCGGATGGCGAAACCAGCAATTTCCTGCGCTACATCTGGCTGGTGCCGTCGGCGACCGCTGCCGTGCTGGTGTTCGGCGCGGTGGAAACCGGCGGCTTTGCGCTGTTCCCGATCTACGGCAGCCGAATCGGCTATTCCGAGGCCGATGCGGCCCTTCTGCTGACCATGATCGGCCTCGGCAATGTGTTGTTGCAGATCCCGATCGGCATGATCAGCGACCGCGTCAGCGATCGCCGCTACCTGCTGATTGCCTGCGCGACGGTCGGTCTTATCGGCACCGTGTTCATGCCCTTCTTCGCCCAGAATTGGCATTTGATGGCCGCGCTTCTGTTCGTCTGGGGCGGCGTCGTCGCTGCCATGTACACGATCGGCCTTGCCCATCTCGGCTCGCAGCTTTCCGGCCATGAACTGGCGTCGGCCAATGCCGCCTTCGTGCTGTGCTACGGCGTCGGCATGGTGCTCGGGCCGCAGGCGATCGGCATCGGCATGGATGCGTTCGGCCCGTCCGGCTTCGGCTGGTCGCTCGGCCTGTTCTTCGCCGCCTATATCGCTTTGGTCGCCGTCAGGTTGGTTCGCAAGATCCTGCTGTAGCGCGACTGCGGCCTGCCATGCATTTGGCACGGCACGGTGACAGGCTGCTGACAGAACCGTGTCAGGAGCACAGGGCTAAAAAGGTGTCCCAAAACACTTGAGGACACTTCCATGATCGACAGCGGCTTTGAAACCACATCGCTACGAATGACACTGCTTCTGCTCGTGACCTTCCAGGCTCCGGCCGCCGACGTCGACCGCATCATGGATGCCGTGGTGGCGATCGCGCCGCTGGCCATGGGCAAATATGACCGCAATGCCTATCAGTCGGCGCACGGCATCGAACGCTACAGGCCGCTTGACGGTGCGGCCGCCGGCGCCGAAACCGAATTGCGGCGGCGCCCCGGCACGGTCGAGGTTTCCTTCGAACTGCCGGACGACCAGGCGCTGGCCGCCCGCGTCGTCGAGGCGATTTTCCAGGCGCACTCCTACCAGGAACCGGTGATCCGCATTCAGCCGATTCTCGCCAGCCGTTCCAAGGGGCTGGACGACCGCGCCAATCCGAATCGCTGGTGGAACACGACCGGAGACTGGAAGAAGGTTGCGGCATCGGCGACGGAAACCGCATGATTTCCGCTCCCGAGCCGGCTCTGGTGGGTCGCACAAGGCCTACCGGGCTTGACTTTCCGGGCGCGTTCTTTATGTGTCGCGCCAAGTTTCCCGCGTCCGG
The DNA here is from genome assembly GCF_004022805.1 of Mesorhizobium sp. M7A.F.Ca.CA.002.04.1.1. Classification (NCBI taxonomy): domain Bacteria; kingdom Pseudomonadati; phylum Pseudomonadota; class Alphaproteobacteria; order Hyphomicrobiales; family Phyllobacteriaceae; genus Mesorhizobium; species Mesorhizobium sp. M7A.F.Ca.CA.002.04.1.1. The sequence continues at coordinate 3,050 of NZ_RZPL01000464.1, forward strand.
GTGTTTCCCCGTGCTCCAGCGGCCAAAACCCCACGAACAAACGGACTGATATCATGGCCAAAGCCGCAAACATCAAGATCAAGCTTCTGTCGACCGCCGACACCGGTTTCTTCTACGTGACCAGCAAGAACAGCCGCACCAAGACCGACAAGCTGTCGTTCCGCAAGTACGACCCGGTCGCCAAGAAGCACGTCGAGTTCAAGGAAACCAAGATCAAGTAATCCGGGTTTCCCGCCGCAATGCCGAAACGCCGCCCAATGGGCGGCGTTTTTCGTTTGTAACAGTTGATTTCGTTGCATCCGAGCAGAGACTCCAGCCAAAGGATTGACCCTTAGCCATGGTTGCGGCACCCTTGGCCGTGGGTTGGGTGTCACGAATAAGGCGCCTATGGATGTCGAAGAAGTTGAAAGCTGCAATCATTGCAGCCCTTGTCGCTCTGGCTGCTGGCTTTGCCGTCAGCAACGGGCTGATAAGCCAGCAGACGGCCGATGAGATCAAGGCCAGGACTGACCAGGTTCTGACTGAGGAAGAGGCCGCACCGCCTGCACCTCAGCCTGACACCCCCGCCACGCCTTCCACGGAACCCGCACCGCAGGCTCCGACACCTCCCGCCGCGGCACCCCCGCAAGGATCACAACAGGGTCAATGAAGAAGCCTCGCCAGGATGGGCTCCTCTCGTGCGATCGCACCATCTGAGTGTATCGTTTTAATACAATCGCCAATTGGTAGACTTGCACCACGGATAAGTAGTTAGTTTCAGCGTCAGGCAAAAAGGGGGGAAATGCCTCGCACTGGGAGAAAACGATGTCCGTACAAAAAGGCGACTTTCGAACCAACAGAGCCGACTACGTGATTGCCGCGATGCATGGCGGAGTGACCGCCGAAGACAGCGTTCGAGACGAGAACCTGGCAAGGAGAAAGAAGTCCCTGTGGCTGAAGGAGCGGCGATCGGCCAAATCGGCTGAAAACCCGTTGGACAGCTCGCCGCTGTCCAAAAGAAGCCCTCGCGGTTAGCGGTCTACAATCGCCTTCCGCGATCACACCATATCCGCACACAACCCACTCGCCCATATTGCAGGGGCCACCGTCGGTGTTGACTAACTCCGACGGTGGCCTAGTTCGCGGCGAAATGACCTCCGTTCTTTTGAGAAGACGGCGGGACTAAGGTCTTGCGCCCTAGACGCAAAGGTCCGAGCGATCCTGTTAGGTTCCGGAAATGTCTCTTGGACGTTCCGCTATTTTATCCAATTGAAATGTAGCGTTACCGTGTATGTCCCGCCCGATAGCGGCGCCTGATCCGGCTGCCCGCATCCGACCCGGCTGCGTCCCCTCAGCCGATGCGCTCGCCGCTTTTCGCATCGAACAGATGCAGCTGGTCCGGTTCGGCCGCCAACCGCACCACGTCGCCGGACTTGACGCCGGCACGGCCCATGGCAAAGACGCACAGCTGCTGGCTGGCTAGCTTGACGTAGAACTGCGTCGAAAGGCCGAGCGGCTCGACCACACCCACCTCGCCCTTCAACGCACCGTCGTCCGCCAGCTTGATATGCTCGGGCCGCAAACCGACGGTGATGGCGTCACCGTGGGTC
>NZ_RZPL01000465.1:0-4615 GCF_004022805.1 Mesorhizobium sp. M7A.F.Ca.CA.002.04.1.1
CGTGTTTACCGACCACGCCAAGCCGGAAAAGATGTATGCCGATGCCGGGCTCGATGCTGCCGGCATCGTGCGCACCGTGTTCGTCGCGCTCGGGCATACGGTTCGCGCCCAGCGCGCCTGAATCAAAGTCTCAGTGACTTGAATCAGTTTGCCGGCCAACGTTCTTAACGCGTTGTTTACGCTGCCGTTTGGCGCTTTGCTTACCGTGTCTCTTGGCCGTTTTTCAACGGCGCCCTGCTAGATCGTGATCAGGCAGGGAGACAGCAACAATGAAAACGCTTCTGTGCGGCGCAGCGCTTTGCGCCGTCATCGTCGCGCCGGCCACAGCCGAAACGCGCTATGATCGCAGCCTCGAAAAGGCGGCCATGGGCATCGTCGCCGGCAAGATGGGCGACATCCGCGGCGGCTTTTCCTTCAAGCAGGTGCCGCAACTGGTGGTTCTGCCGGCCCCCGTTCCCGCACCTGCGGTTGCCATCGAGCCTTCACGCGAGCAAGCGTCGGGAGGGCGTGCGGATGGGTTGTCTCCGGCCGTCGAGCGCCCGGTTTCGCGAAGCGTATTCTGAGCTAGAGACCAGCAAGCCCTGATCGGGATTGCCCGATCGTTTCATCGTGCTTTGCCGCTGTGCGGGTGATCTAAAGGCGTCGGCACTGCTACTCCGCCGCCACCAGCTCCGCTTGTTGCGCCGGTTTCTCGGGGCGCCAGGATTGCGCCGCGTGGCGGGCGCGGTCTGCCAGGGCGGCAAGGCGTCCGCGCAGGTTTCGTCCACCCACCACTGACGACAAGATCACCGAATGCGTCGCAAAGCGGCGCTTGAAATCCTCGCCGCCGCAGAGAAAATCGATCGTGGTCAAGCCCCTGTCGAACGACCACTGGATGTAATCCATCATCAAGACCATGCCCGGCGAGGCCCGTTCGAAGGCCGGATCATAGGTGGTGACGAAAGCCATCATGGTTCCATGCTGCTCGAAATTGATCGATATGGCGATGATCTCGTCTTCGCGTTCGAGCACGAAGATGCGCAGCAACCCAAGCCCGGCCAGAACGGAGATCAGTGCCGGCAGCGCGGGGGAACCTTCGTCGAACAGGTCCGAAACGCGGCCGTGTTTTGCGAGCCATAGCCGTTTCAGCGCGGCGACGCGTTCCAGCACCGGCTCGCGGGCTTCGTGCGCATCCATCAGGCGGAAACGCAGCGCGCCGCCTTCCTCCATGAATTTGTAACCACGGCGATAGTTTTGCCGGGTTTTCTTCGACTGGCTTTCAAACCATTGTGCGCCGCGTTGTCCGGCGCTGGAAACTCGGTAGCTGACCTCGCTGCGGTGGCTCGGCTGCAAGATGCTGCCCTGGCCTGGGGCGGCGGGACCAAGCAGGGTCCGGAATCGAGCATCGGGCAACAGCCGATTGAGATACGCAAGATCGAAGCCGCTATCGTCGAGGATATGTTGCCAGAGTTGCGGCAGGATCTGTGGCTCTGCATCGGGAGCAAGCAGGACATCGCCATAGTCGCAGTGATCCTTCGCCGCCCATTCCAGCATACGGATGCCCGAGCGCCAGAAGGTCGCGAGCGCAATGACCGCCTCGAGGCGCTCGCCGCTCCAGACCAGGCCGATCCTGAGGCCGCGGCGGTCCTGATGCGGTGTGGTGTGCCACCAGGCCGAGATCCAGTCGGGATGCTGGAAAACGAGGCCGCCGGCGCGTTGCCAGAGCGCTGCCCAGGCGGGCGCGATTTCTGCCAGTCGCTCTGGCGAGGTTGCAATTTCGATCCGGTGCGCTTGCTGCATCCGAAACACGGCCGGTCCGTTCATGGCTTGCCCCCCTGCGGCGATTGCTGTGGCTCGGGCTTGTCGGCGCGGAAATGTCTGGCGATCTGCCGCCACATCCGCTGCAGCGGCATGACATAGAGGCCTGCGAGCGACTGGTAGTCGCGCACGTTGCGTTCGATCAAACCGAACTTGAAGTCCTCGTCGGGTTTCGGAACGCACAGAGTTCCGAAGAGCCGATCCCAGAACGAGAAGAGCAGCCCGAAGTTCTTGTCGTAATGGCGCGGGTCGGTGCTGTGGTGCAACTGATGCCAGTGTGGGCACAGGATCAGATTGTTCAACGGCCCAAACGAGATCTTGAAATGCGTGTGCCTGACGAAATCCATCATCAGGATGTTGCGTATGATGTAGACGTTGACGCCGAAGACCGTCAGTTCAACCAGGTTCAGCGACACCAGCGACCAGATGCCGACGCAGATGCCGGGAATGACGCCGTCCCAGGCCCGGTTCATCAATTCGTCGAGCGGGTGGACGCGATCCTTGGTGATGCCGACCATCACCTCGGCCGAATGGTGCACCTTGTGCAGTTCCCAGAGCACCGGGTAGCGGTGCTGGGCGACATGATAGAGATAGTACGAAATGTCGTAGGCAAGCAGCATGGTGAGGGTGAAGATCGTCACCGTCACAGGCCCCGCCGGCCCCTCGATCAGAGGCGGCTGGATTGCCAGCAGCGTGGAGAGCAACCAGTTCGTCGCATAGCCGACGGCGCTGACGAAGACGACGCCGGCGGGCAGCATGAGGAATGGCATCAGCGCCTTCCGCGTCACCCAGAACAAAAGGTCGGCTTTCGCCGAAGGATGCGTGATGACCTCATGCGGGACCGCGAACTCGAAGAACTCTTTCCAGCTCTTTTTCTCGACCGTGCGCCAATAGGCGACCAGGGCACTGGCCAAAGCAGTCAGCAACAGAAGTCCGGTCGCCAGCAGGCCGGCGCCAGAAATCCGGTCAAGAACCTTGTAGACGATGTCGCTGGCCATTTCCAAAGTTGCCGCCTCTTCATCCGGGTTTTCCCGTCGTCGCGGTCATAACATTGAAGTCCTCAAGCAAATGCGATGAAAATTGGTTAAGAAATCATGAGGCTTTCTAGATTGTTGGTATTTACCCGCAGGCGGTGAGACCTCATGCTTCGGCGGTCATCCGTCTCAACGGGCGTAACGCATGGGTATTCATAAGGATGGTCGGCGGGACGGGACGCCTCACCATCGTCGCCGTGCAAGATGCTGAGCGTGATGATGGGAACGGGAGACGAAATGCTTCCAGCTGGCGCTCTTGCCATCGTCGTCGGCTTTCGCCATGAAGGCCGATGAATTCGCCTCTGCCAGCCAGCGCACGCCAGCGGCTCGACGACCTGCTCGTCCAGCGCGGGCTGTTTGCCAGCCGCTCGCGTGCCCGCGACGCGGTCGAGCGCGGCACTGTGACCGTCGACGGCCTCATTGCGCGCAAGCCCGGCCAGAGCGTTTTGCCGCAATGTCACGTTACCATCGATGATCCGGCGCAAGGCTATGTGTCGCGCGCGGCACTCAAGCTGATCGGCGGGCTCGATCATTTCGGCCTCGATCCTGCCGGCCGTGAAGCGCTCGACATCGGCGCCTCGACCGGCGGCTTCACCCAGGTGTTGCTCGAGCGCGGCGTGGCCCATGTCACCGCCGTCGATGTCGGTCATGGCCAGATGCATCCTGATATCGGCGGCGACCCGCGTGTGACGGTGATCGAAGGGCTGAACGCCCGCGACCTCGCCGTCACCGATCTCGGCGGGCGTATTCCGGATTTCATCGTCTCCGACGTCAGCTTCATCTCGCTGAAACTGGCGCTGCCGCCGGCCCTTGGTCTGGCCAAGGCTGGCGCAAAGGCCATGTTTCTGGTCAAGCCGCAATTCGAGGCCGGCAGGGAAGCGATCGGCAAGGGTGGTCTGTTGAAGGATCCCTTCGACGCCGCCCGTGTCGCCGGCCTGCTGCAGGATTGGCTGGACTCCGTTCCCGGCTGGCGCTCGCTGGGGCTGCATCTGTCGCCGATCGATGGCGGCGACGGCAATCGCGAATTCCTGCTCGGTGGGATCAAGGACCGATGAGCGCGCGCTTCAGCATCAGGAAACTTGGCGCCCAGGGCGACGGTGTCGCCGAGACCGAGACAGGCGATCTGTTCATTCCCTTCACACTGCCCGGTGAAACGGTCACCGCCGCGCGCGAAAGGGATCGCGCCATGCTGATGGCGGTGCTGGAAGCATCGCCGCTGCGCATCGATCCCGCCTGCCGCCACTTCACCGAATGCGGCGGTTGCGCGCTCCAGCATTTCGAAGCCGAAGCCTATCGCCAGTGGAAGCGCGAAAAAGTGGCGCACATCCTGAAGGGCAAGGGCATCGATTGCGAGATCGGTGACCTGGTCGCCTGCGCACCGCAGACGCGCCGCCGTGTCGTGCTTGCCGCCCGGCGCACCGAGACAGGCATGCTGCTCGGCTTCCATCGCCATCTGTCGCCGGAGATCGTCGCCATATCGGAATGCCCGATCTCGCTGCCGGAGATCGTTGCCGCGCTCGATCGCTTGAAGGCGCTCGCCGAATTGGTCTGCGCAACCGCCAAATCGTTCCGGCTGGCGGTCACCGTGACCGGTTCGGGGCTCGATGTCGCGGTTCACGAATCCGGCAAGCTCGGGGAGCACCAGCGCCGGATCGCGGCTAACTTCGTCATGGCGCAGGGCTTTGCCAGGCTGTCCATCGATGACGAAATCATTATCGAGCCGAAAAAGCCGGTGGTCATGTTCGGCAGCGTCGCTGTCGCCTTGCCCCCGGGCGCGTTCCTGC
>NZ_RZPL01000466.1:0-4564 GCF_004022805.1 Mesorhizobium sp. M7A.F.Ca.CA.002.04.1.1
TGAGATCTGTATAATAGACAGGACCAGCCGACTACCCTAGGCCGACCCATCGGGGTCGTTTCGCCGGGCCGGAGGTCCGGCACCTGCTCTTTCCCATTCTCATATCGACGGATTTACGCACATGAGCGCACCGCGCACCCTCTACGACAAGATTTTCGACGACCATGTCGTCGATCGCCAGGAAGACGGCACCTGCCTGCTCTACATCGACCGCCACCTGGTCCATGAAGTGACCAGTCCGCAGGCCTTCGAAGGCCTGCGCATGACCGGCCGTAAAGTCCGGCATCCGGAAAAGACGCTGGCCGTGGTCGATCACAATGTCTCGACTTCGCCCGAGCGCAAGTTCGGCATCAAGAACGAGGAAAGCCGCATCCAGGTCGAGGCGCTGGCCAAGAACGCCAGGGATTTCGGCGTCGAATATTATTCCGAGAACGATATCCGCCAGGGCATCGTCCACATCATCGGTCCGGAGCAGGGCTTTACACTGCCCGGCATGACCATCGTCTGCGGCGACAGCCACACCTCGACGCACGGCGCTTTCGGCGCGCTGGCGCATGGCATCGGCACATCCGAGGTCGAGCATGTTCTGGCGACGCAGACGCTGATCCAGCGCAAGGCCAAGAACATGCTGGTGCGTGTCGACGGCCAATTGCCGGAAGGTGTCACCGCCAAGGACATCATCCTGGCCATCATCGGCGAGATCGGCACTGCCGGTGGCACCGGCTATGTCATCGAATATGCCGGCGAGGCGATCCGTGCGCTGTCGATGGAGGGCCGCATGACGATCTGCAACATGTCGATCGAAGGCGGCGCGCGCGCCGGCCTGATCGCCGCGGACGAGACGACCTTCGCCTATGTCAAGGACAAGCCCCGCGCGCCGAAGGGCGCGGCCTGGGATGCGGCACTCGAATACTGGAAGACGCTACAGTCCGACGAGGGCGCGCATTTCGACAAGGTGATCGTGCTCGACGCGGCCAAGCTGCCGCCGATCGTCTCCTGGGGCTCTTCGCCCGAGGACGTCGTGTCGGTGCAAGGCATCGTGCCGAACCCGGACGACATCACCGATGAGAACAAGCGCACCTCCAAGCAGCGCGCGCTCGACTATATGGGTCTGACGCCGGGCACCAGGATCACCGACATCACGCTCGACCGCGTCTTCATCGGTTCCTGCACCAATGGCCGCATCGAGGATCTGCGCGCCGTCGCCAAGGTGGTCGAAGGCAAGACGGTCAGCCCGCATGTCGATGCGATGATCGTGCCGGGCTCCGGCCTGGTCAAGGAACAGGCGGAAGCCGAAGGCCTCGACAAGATCTTTGTCGCCGCCGGTTTCGATTGGCGCGAGCCGGGCTGCTCGATGTGCCTGGCCATGAACGACGACCGGCTGAAGCCGCATGAACGCTGCGCCTCGACTTCGAACCGCAATTTCGAGGGCCGGCAAGGCTTCAAGGGCCGCACCCATCTGGTGTCGCCGGCGATGGCGGCCGCGGCGGCGATCGCCGGCCACTTCGTCGACATTCGCGAGTGGAAGTAGTCCAGACTTGAACGGACCCGAGCCGCACCCGGCTCGGGTCAACGCTTCCCGTCGCGGCGGACGAGTTCGTGGAACTCCTCGCGGCGTCCGGGCTGTTCGGCCGCGACCACAAGCGCAAGCTGTTGTTCTTCGAAGAGCTTGAACCATTCGTCCCATTCGACGAGTTCATAGCCCCCCGCATTGAGCGGCCGTTCAGGCTGGTCCTGATCCTGATAGGCGTGCTGGCCGAAGACCAGCCTCAACATGGGCTGCGTCCCCGCTTCGGGCGAGATGTCGACGATTGCGGGAAAGCCGGCGCGCCCGGCAGCCCACGAGCGGATCGCATCGTGGTCGGTCAGTGTGATTGTGTCGGCCATCGGTCGCTCCAGATTGTCAACGAAGGAACGCTGACCGGAGACGGCGGTTCCCTGACATTATTTTGAGATGGCGGTCCTGCTTGCGGCGAGGCTTAACCGCTTGTTTGGGCTTGCCCTCTAAGCTCTTCCCCGACGTAAGCGAGGGGAAGTCATAGTCGTTTGGACACGGGTCTGCTCATAGCGCTGCTTAACCCGACGATCGCGCTGGCGCTCGGCGCGGCGTTCCTCGTGCTATGGTCCTATCAGCGCCACCGCCCCTATCTGGCCGTGCTGGCGCTCAGCTACAGTCTCTCGGCGGTGGGCTTCCTGCTTCAGTATTTCACCTTGCCGATCGGCATGCCGCTGACCAAGCTGGTGTCGAACATCTGCTTCAGCATCGCCGGCTGCTGCCTGGCCGGCGCCATCGTCCACCGCTATGGCCGCAAGGTGCCCTATGTGGGGATCGGCGCGCTGGCCTGCGGGGGACTGGCGTCGTTCTGCTGGTTCCTGTTCATCGCGCCGGATCTCACCTGGCGCATCCTGGCGATGAACTTCGCTTTCGGCGGTATCAGCCTTCTGGTTGCCGCCGAACTGCGCCCGGTGCGCAACAACGGCCCGACCGAGAAAATCCTGTTCGTGCTGTCGCTGCTGTCGGGCGTCAACTTCTTCGTGCGCACCCTTATCGTCGTCATCGCGCACGGGCCCTTCACGAGCTATGACGGGTTCTATGGCTCGTCCTACTGGACGACGGCGCTGCTGTCGCACGCGCTGCTGTCGCTGCTTATCGCGCTGTGCCTGTTTTCCGCCGCGGCACTCGACGTGTTGAAGGCGTTGAAGACCGAGACCTTTACCGACCCCCTGTCGGGCCTGCTCAACCGGCGTGGCTTCGAGGAGCGCGGCATGCTGCTCTTGCGGCACTGCGCCTCGGCGCGGTTCCCGGTCGCGTTGGTGCTGGCCGACCTCGATCATTTCAAGGCGCTCAACGATGTGCATGGGCATGGGGCGGGCGATCGCGTGATTGCCGATTTCGCCGCCAAGCTTCGGTCGGCGGCCGGCGCGCGCGGTGTTGCCGGGCGTATCGGCGGCGAGGAATTCGCCGTGCTGCTGCCACTCAGCGATCTTGCCGCGGCACGGCTGTTCGCCGAAGCGGTGCGCACGGTCTATTCGGCCGGCCATGTCGACGGGCTTCCCCAGGGAACGAAGGTGACGGCAAGCTTCGGCGTGGCGGCCCGCAGCGGTGACGAGGCGCTGGAGCCGCTGATGCGCCGTGCCGACGATGCGCTCTACAAGGCCAAGAAGAACGGCCGCGACAGTGTACGCCTGTCCTATGAGCGGCCGGAAACGGCGTTCCTGCCGGAGCCGCTCAAGACCGGCTGAATCCTGGCCGGCCAGGACGTTAACGTCTTCTTCGCCCGTCGATGATTAGCTGTCGGCGCGGGTGCGGGAGAACATGAGCGGCGCCAACTTCATCCTGTTGATCAATCTGTCGGTTGCCGGCCTGCTGGCGGCCTGCTTCATGGCGGTCGCCTTCCACGATGTCGGCCGGGCGCCGGCGCGCTGGCTGGCATTTGGCTATCTGCTGGGCATGGCCTATTCGGCCATCGAATTCTCCATTCCCGCTTTTGCCGACGCGCGGCTCCCGGTCGTTGCCGCCTTCGCGGTCTTCCTTGCCGCCACCATTGCGTTCAATGGCGGGCTTGCCCGCAAATACGGCGTGGCGCCGCCCTGGAAGGCGATGCTGTTTTTCCTGTTGGCCACCACCATAGCTGTGTATTTCGTACAGGACCTGCCCCGCCAGTCGCTGATCCGCATCATGGCTTACCAGCTTCCCTATGCGGTCATGCAGTTCATCGGGCTGGCCATCGTCTGGTCATCGAGGCAAAAGCTTGCCCGTCTCGATCGCATATTGATGGCCGTGCTGGCGGCGAGCGGCCTGCAGTTTGCCTCCAAGCCATTCATCGCCCATGCGCTCGGCGGCTGGGGCGCCAATCCGCAAGCCTATCTGCAAAGCAACTACGCGCTGGTGTCGCAATCGCTCGGCACTGTCTTTGCGCTGGCGCTGGCGCTGCTGATGCTGGCCATCCTGGTTCGCGACGTGCTTGCCGAAGTGACGTCGAAGTCGGAGACGGACACGCTTTCGCGCCTGCTCAATCGCGGCGGCTTCACCCGCCATGCCGAACTGGCGGTGCTTGGCGCCCTGCGGCAAGGCGTGCCGGTCGCGCTGGTCATAGCCGATCTCGATCATTTCAAGAGCGTCAACGACAGCTTCGGCCATGCGTCCGGCGACCGGGTGATCGAGACTTTTGCAGGCTTCCTGCGTGAAGCCGCCGCCGCGCATCACGTTGCCGGCCGCATTGGCGGCGAGGAGTTCGCCATCATCCTGCCGGGAACCAACCTTGCCGCGGCGCGGCTGTTCGCCGAGGGGACGCGCAGCGCCTTCGGCGCGCTGCCCATAGACGGACTGCCGGCTGACAACCGCTGCACCGCGAGCTTCGGCGTCGCCGAACTCCATGCGAGCGAAGACTTTGCCGATCTGATGCGGCGGGCCGACCAGGCGCTCTATCAGGCGAAGAATGCCGGGCGCGATTGCGTGCGCGTCTCCGTCGGGCCTGCCGGCAACTGGTCGTCAGCCGGAACGGAAGCTAACGGCAGGGGCTGAGTTCGGGCATCTCGCCGTCGGAGAGGCCGTACATATAGG
>NZ_RZPL01000467.1:0-4610 GCF_004022805.1 Mesorhizobium sp. M7A.F.Ca.CA.002.04.1.1
TTTTACGATCTCTTCCGCCGCCTCGGCGTCGAGGGTGCGGTTGACCGCGACGATGCCGCCGAAGGCCGAAACCGGGTCGCAGGCGAGCGCCTTGGCGTAGGCGGCTTTCAGCGAGGTGCCTTCGGCAACGCCGCACGGGTTGGCGTGCTTGATGATGGCGACGGCGGCGGAACGCGCCGGATCGAACTCGCCGACCAGCTCGAAGGCGGCGTCGGTGTCGTTGATGTTGTTGTAGGACAGCTGCTTGCCCTGCAACTGACGCGCCGTGGCGACGCCCGGCCGCTTGTCGCCATCGATATAGAAGCCGGCGCTCTGATGCGGGTTCTCGCCATAGCGCATCACCTCGACCAGCCTGCCGCCAAAGGCACGCCACGTCGGGTGTTCGATCTCGAGCGCTTCGGCGAACCAGCCGGAGATCGCCGCGTCATAGCTGGCGGTGCGGGCGAAGGCCTTGGCGGCCAGCTTCTTGCGGAAATCCAGCGACAGCGAGCCGATGTTCATCTCCAGCGCGTTCAGCACCGAGGCATAGTCGCCGGGATCGGTGACGATGGCGACATAGGCGTGGTTCTTGGCCGAGGCGCGGATCATGGCCGGGCCGCCAATGTCGATGTTCTCGACGATCGATGCGTAGTCGGCGCCGGAGCGGCGGACCTCCTCGAACGGATAGAGATTGGAGACGACGAGATCGATCGGCTCGATGCCGTATTTGCGCATTGCCGCTGAATGCTCCGGATCGTCGCGCACGCCAAGCAGCGCGCCATGCACGCCGGGATGCAAGGTCTTGACGCGGCCATCCATGATCTCGGGAAAGCCGGTGAGCTCGGAGACGTCGCGCACCGGAAGGCCCGCGTCAGAGATCGCCTTTGCCGTGCCGCCGGTCGAGACCAGCTCGACGCCTGCGGCTGCCAGCGCCTTGGCGAAATCGATGAGGCCGGTTTTGTCGAAAACGGAGAGCAGGGCGCGGCGCACGGGAACCAGGTCTGGTGCGGGAATGTTCTTGGCGGCGACGGCCATGGGCTGGCGGCCTTTCACGACTGGTGTGGTGGATGCCCGCGCCCGTAGCACATGCCGCCCGGAAATCAAACCGGCGGTCAGGTAGGTCAGTTGTTTTCCGGATAACCGGCGATGCTGGTGCGGGTCAGCTGCCAGTGGACTTCGGCGATTTCCGAGGCCTTGAAGGCAAGCACGATCTGGCGGCTGCGGCGCGGGCCGCCAAGACCGGCGAAATAGATCGATTCCTCGACCTCCGGCACCACTTCGGCCGATGTGAACACCCAGGTGTCGGCCTGATCGGCGGCCAGCACCAGGCGGTCATGCTCGTCCTGCAAAAGGTTGACATCGGGATGAACGTGGAAGCGGACGGTGACGAAGTCGCGGCCATTGTTGCGGATCGCGGCACTGCCGGGGCGCTGGAAGCGGTCCCGGCCGGCCAGCACATTGCCGTTCGACGACAGCTTCAGCTCGCGCTCATGCAGGAAACCAAAGCGCGCGACATAGCCGTCATGGCGGGCGATGAAACCCTGAACGCCTTTCTGATCGGTGCGCTTGCACTGCACATGCTGCGGGCCGCCGATCAACGGCGAACCGAGCAGGTCGTTGACGCGCAACGAGTGGCTGAAGCGCGCCGACGAGGTGTCGTTGATGGTGGCGGTCGAGTGCGCGGCGGTGGCGCGCGCCAGCGGCCGGAATTCAGCCGCGCCGTAGGTGTCGATGCCGGCATTGACGATGTAGTGCTGGCGCCCGGACGACAGTTCGAAGGCAAGGCAGCTGGCATGTGCGGCATTGGACACGTCGACCGGCGGCGGCGGGCCGGTGTCGGCGATGACCGTGGTGCCGCCCATAGACAGGCGCTCATAGCCGGAATGCGGCGCATGCAGCAGCGGCGCGCCAGCGGTGTCGTCGTGGCGCAGGATGGTGGCGATGCGGTCGTGGATGGTGGCGCCCATGCCGTTGAAGCGGGCGAGGCTGCCATCCTGATGGCGGAAGAAGCGCAGCGCCGGCAGCATGCGGTCGATGGCGCCGATCAGCGCCTGCGGCGGCGTTTCCGCCTGGTTGGCATAGGTCTGGCGCAGCGGCAGAAGGTCGGCGAGGATTTCCAGGACGACCATCGGATTGCGCGAAATGTGCCCGCCATCGGCGAGGATCTGGCGGTCGAGTTCCTCGGCAAGGTTGCGGGTCGCGCCACGCAGCGCCGATGCCGGCGCCGGCAGGGACAAGGCAGCGAAGGCGAGCGCGATGCGGGCCCGCAGCCTGTCCTTGCCGTCGGGCATTTCGCGCGCCATCGACCTGAGATAGCGGATCTGCATGGCAACCGACTTCAGGAAGGCGCGGTAGAAAGGGAACTCGGCGCCCTGCAATACGACCGAGGAGTGCTGCAACCAGGCGATGATGCGCTTGGCCGTCGTGCCGGGCTCCCAGGCGATGCCGGAAATATGGCTGCCATGCATGGTGATCCAATCGGAGACCAGGGCGCGGGCATTGGCAGCGGCAAGCTCCGTGCCGGCGGCGCGCATATGGCGCAGCCAGCGAAAGCCGTGCAGCGTCTTCTGCCACCCGTGATTGGGCACGTTGATCTGGAAAGGCGACTTGCCGCCGGTCTCGACCAGATGCCCCGACAGGGGATAGCGGCCGTAATAGATCTCGAGTGCGATCTGCGGGTCGGCGAGGCGCAGGTCCGGCGGTGCGATCAGCACACGTTCCGGCGTGCGGCCGGAATAGCGCCAGCGATAGACAGGCCCGGCGCGCAGGCGCCGGCGCGTTTTGCGCCAGAACTCCTTCGCGACAAGCGTCCACAGACGCGTCGTGCTGCTGGCAGCCAGTGCCAAAACCCCTCCTGATCGTCCTCTACCCCGGCGCCGAGTCTACATGATTGCACGATTCGTGCGAAGGCGAATTCCACGAGCCCGGGCCGGTTCACCTGCTTCTGCCCCCGGTCCTGCCTAAAAAAGGCAGCAAATCCGGCAGTTCAAGCCCTAGCCGGCTCGCCGCATGCGAGCGGCGAAGAAGCCGTCGAGGCCTGAGCGTTCCGGCGCGCCGAGGTCCAGGTCGGCGGGCGTGGTGCGCAGCGTGCCTTGCGGCGTCAGGAATGGAGCGATGCCGGCGATCTCGCCTTGCAGCAGCGGATCATTGGTGATTTCAGGCGTGCCGGCGAGAAAGGCGCGACAGAGATCCTCGCCTTCGAGCGGATCGAGCGAACAGTTGGAAAAGACGATCCTGCCGCCGGGCTTCACCAGCGTCACAGTGCGGGCGAGCAGCCTGCGCTGCAGGTCGGCCAGTTTTTCGACATCGGCAGAAGTCTTGGTCCATGGCACGTCGGGGTGCCGCCGCACCGTGCCGGTCGACGAGCAGGGCGCGTCGAGGAGAACGGCGTCGAACAATTCCTTCGGCTCGAATTTGAGCAGGTCGGCCTGGACGATCTCGGCGGACAGGCCGAGGCGCTCGAGATTCTGCGTCAGCCGCGCAAGCCGGTTTTTTGACGTGTCGACGGCGGTGACCTTCGCGCCGGCAACGATCAGCTGCGCGGTCTTGCCGCCGGGCGCGGCGCAGAGATCGGCAACCCGCAATCCCGTGACATCGCCGAACAGTCGGGCGGGCAGGCTGGCCGCGGCGTCCTGGACCCACCAGGCGCCCTCGGCAAAGCCAGGCAATTCGGTGACAGGACCGACAAGATTCTCGACCCGCACCGTGCCGGTCGGCAGGACGATGCCGCCGAGTTTTTCGGCCCAGAGTCCGGGATCGGCCTTGACCGAGAAGTCGACCGGCGCCTCAACGCGGTGCGCTTCGAGGATCTGTCTGGCCTTTTCGTTGCCGTAGGTAGTCTTCAGCCTGTCGGAAAACCATTCGGGCGCCTCGTCGGTGGCGGCAAGGGCGGCAGGCAATTCCGTTTCCTTGGCCCGTGCCAGTGTGCGCAGCACGCCATTGACGAGGCCGGAGAACCGCACCGTGCGCGGATCGGACTTGGCATGGGTCACCGCAATGTCGACGGCGGCGCTGTCGGGAATATCGAGGAACAGGATCTGTGCGGCCGCCACATGCAATATGTGCGACAGCGCCGTGGCATTGGGCGGCAGCGGCTTTTCCAGGCGCCGCGCCAAGAGCCCCGATATGGTCATGCGATAGCGCAGCGCGGTGACCAGAATGGCGCGGACAAGGCCGCGATCGCGCAAATCGAGCGCCTTGTATTGCGGGTGGCCGTTCTCGTGATCGGTCAGCCCGTCAAGCGGTGTCCTGGCATCGATGACGGCGGCCAGCAGGCGGGCCGCTGCCTTGCGCGCGGCGAGACCGGCGACGAAGTCGCCGCCGTCCCTGTGTTCCTGATCACCTGAAACCGTGCGTCGAGGTCCTCTGTCCGCCACGCTCACGACCACCGGCCCCTGGGCCCGGTCGGATTGCGACCCCATGGGTTGGATTTGGGCTTGGCGGGCTCCGCCGGCTGCTCGGGCCGTGCTGTCTGATCCCACGGGCCGGATGGCCGCAGTTCGTCCGCCTGGCGTGGCGTTGGGGCCTGGCGCGGTGCAGCCCGGGTTTCGCTGCCGGCCATGTCGCGCGCCATCGCCTGCAAGGCTGCAATGCGGTTCTCAGTGGCGGGGGGGGGGGAGAACAGGCTGTCC
>NZ_RZPL01000468.1:0-4600 GCF_004022805.1 Mesorhizobium sp. M7A.F.Ca.CA.002.04.1.1
GATGACATCCGATCTCCCCCCTTGAGGGGGAGATGTCCGGCAGGACAGAGGGGGGCGCTGTCCCGCCAGCCTTGCGAAATGACCTCCCGCGTCACGCCAGCGCCTCCTCGACGATCCGGCCAAGCTCCGGTGCGATGTAGGAAAGGTCTTCCTCGTCCTTGATCAGCACGCCGATGGCGCGGCGGAAGGCTTCCGGCCACGGGCTGCCGCCCTTCTCCAGGATGGTGGCGGCATTGGCCCATTCGACGGCCTCGGCGATACCCGGCGGCTTGGCCAGCGGCCGGGCGCGGATGGTCTGCACGGCCGCCGCCACCGCGCGCGCCGTTACCTCGGCCACATCGCCGGCGCGCAGCATGATGATGGCGGCCTCGCGCTCGGCGTCGGGATAGCCGATCCAGTGGTAGACGCAGCGGCGGCGCAGTGCCTCGGCAAGCTCGCGGGTGCGGTTCGAGGTCAGGATGACGATCGGCTGTGCCGTGGCGCGGACGGTACCGCGTTCGGGAATGCTGATCTGGAAATCGGAGAGGAATTCCAGAAGCAGCGCCTCGAATTCATGATCCGAGCGGTCGATCTCGTCGACCAGCAGCACGCGCTGTTCCGGCGCCTTCAGCACCTGCAGCAGCGGCCGGGCGATCAGGAAACGGTCTTCGTAGATGTCGATCTCGTGCTCGCCGGCGTGGCGAATGGCGAGCAGCTGGCGTTGATAATTCCATTCGTAGAGCGCGTGCGCAGCGTCGATGCCTTCATAGCATTGCAGCCGCACCAGATCGCGGCCGAGCAGCGCGGCGATCGCCTTGGCCGCTTCCGTCTTGCCGACGCCTGGTGCGCCTTCGAGCAGCAGCGGCTTCCCCAGCCGGATCGCCAGGAAGATCGCGGTCGCAAGACTGTCGTCGGCCAGATAGCGCGAGGCGGCAAGATGCTGCGCCACCGCCTCCGGCGAGGTCGCTGATGTCTCGGCGCTTGTCCCGGTCATTTCGGCCCTCAGTTCGCCGCTTGCGCCTTCAGCGCGCGCAGGATGCGCTCCGGCGTGATCGGCAGCGTGTCGATGCGCACGCCGACGGCGTCGAAGACGGCATTGGCGACCGCCGGGATCTGCGGGTTGGCGCACATTTCGCCCGGCCCCTTGGCACCGTATGGCCCGTCCGCCGATGGACGCTCCAGCACGATGATCTCGGTCTCGGCGAGGTCGCCGGGGCCGGGCATCAGATACTGGTTGAAGTCCGTGCCGCCATGGTCGCGGTTGGGATAATAGGGCTCGGTCGTCTCGTAGAGCGCATGGCTGATGCCCATCCACGAACCGCCGACCAGTTGCTGTTCGACCATTTTCGGGTTCAGCGCGCGGCCGATCTCGAAGACGTTCTTCACAGTCAGCACGGTGACCGCGCCGGTCTCGTCGTCGACCTCGACCTCGGCCACGGTGCAGGCATGCGCGTAGCAGGTCGATGGCTTCATCGCGCCAGTCTCTTTCTCCGGATAAGAGCGCGGAATCAGGAACATGCCGCGGCCCGAGATCGAGCGACCGCGCTTGAAATGCGCCGACAGCGCGACATCGAAGATCGAGATCGATTTTTGCGGCGCGCCTTTGACCAGTATGTTGCCCTGGCCGTCGGTCTCGAGGTCGGAGGCGTTCACCTCCAGTTCCTCGGCGGCCACTTCCAGCATCACCTGCCGCGCTTCCCTTGCCGCCTGGATGACGGCGTTGCCGGCGCGGTGCGTACCGCGCGAGGCGAAGGTGCCCATGCAGTGCGGGCCGGTGTCGGTGTCGGCGGTGTCGACGACGACGCGGTCTGTCGGCACGCCGATGGTCTCGGCGCAGATCTGCGCCATGATCTGCTTCATGCCCTGGCCGAGATCGACGGAGGACAATGTCACCATGAAATTGCCTGTTGGCGTCGAGTGCACCAGTGCCTGCGTCGGGTCACCGCCGAGGTTCATACCGGTGGGATAGTTGATCGCGGCAACGCCGCGCCCACGCCTGATCGCCATCTCAAGCTCCCTTCGTATAGGAGGACATCGCCAGGTACTTTTCCGCCACCGGCCAGTTGGCGGCGCGCGAGGCTTCCTGCATGCATTCGATCAGCGCGGCGCCCTCTGTCGGCTGGCGGTGCGCTTTCATATCACCGTCGCGATAGGCGTTGATGAAGCGGAATTCGAGCGGGTCCATGCCGATCAGGCGCGCCAGCTTGTCCATCTGCACCTCCAGCGCGAAATCGCCGATGGTGACGCCGAAGCCGCGCATGGCCGACGACGGCGTGCGGTTGGTGTAGACGCAATAGGTGTCGATCCAGACGTTCGGAATAGTGTAGGGGCCGGGATAATGCCCCGCGCCCTTCTGCGCGCCGTAGGGCGAGTGGCGCGAATAGGCGCCGGCATCGGTGTATCCGGTGACCTTGCGCGCGACGATGCGGCCATCTTTCATGACGCCGTCCTTGATGACGACCTTTTCAGCGGCGCGCGGCGACGAGATCTGCATCTCCTCCTCGCGGCTGTAGATAAAACAGACTGGTCGTCCTGTTAGTTTTGCGCCGAGGATGGCGATCGGCTCGACGATGACGTCGACCTTGCCGCCAAAACCGCCACCGACTGTGCCGCCGACGAAATGCAATTTGCTGCCCGGCATCTGCAGGATGATCGAGGTGTTGTCGAGCGTGAAGAACATCGCCTGCGTGTTGGTATAGCAGGTGAAGCGGTCATTGCCCTCGGGCGCCACCACGCAGCCGGTGGTCTCGGTCGGCGCGTGCTCGATCGGCGAAGACTGGTAGCTCTGCTCCAGTATGTGGTCGGCGCCGGCGAAGCCCGCCTCGACATCGCCGAAGCGCACCTTGCGGCACTCGCCGCTATCATAGAGGTAATAATTCTGGCCGTGATATTCGTTGACCAGCGGCGCGTCGGGTTTCAGCGCCTCTTCCATGTCGAAGACGGCCGGCAGCACCTCATAGTCGACCTTGACCTTGGCTGCGGCCTCTTGTGCCGCGCGCTCGGTTTCGGCCAGCACCGCCACCACGGCCTCGCCCTTCCAGCGCACCTTGCCGTCGGCAAGCACCGTCTCGTCCTCCGGCCCGATCTGGATCAGGATCAGGATGGTGTAGACATTGTGCGGTACGTCCTTGGCGGTCAGAATTTTCACCACGCCCGGATGTTTTTCCGCCTCTGAGGTGTCGATCGAACCGATGCGGGCATGGTGATGCGGGCTGCGCACCATCTTCAGGTGCAGCATGCCGGGAAAGTTGCGGTCGGCGAAAAAGGCGGTCTTGCCGGTGACATGGCCGGGCGAATCCGAGCGCGGCCGGGGCTGGCCGATCTCGTGCAGATCGTCCTTGCGGACATCGGCGAAGTAGTTCTTGCGCAGTTCCATTGTTTTGGACCCTTCAGGCCGCGTTCTGCGAATTGGCGCGGGCGGCGGTCAGCACCGCCTGGATGATCGGCTCGTAACCGGTGCAGCGGCAGATGTTGCCCGACAGCGCCTCGACCACCTCGTCGCGGCTGGGATTGGGCGTGTGGTCGAGCAGCACCTTGGCCGCCATGATCATGCCCGGCGTGCAGAAGCCGCATTGCGTGGCGAACGTGTCGAGAAAGGCGCGCTGCAGCGGGTGCAGCACGCCGCTTTCCGAAAGCCCTGATGTCGTGCTGATGACGGCGCCATTGCAGGTCTCGGCCAACGTCAGGCAGGAGAGCCGGAGTTCGCCGTCTATGATGACAGAACAGGCGCCGCAGGTGCCCTGATGACAGCCGCCCTTCGGCGAGGTGTCGCCGATCTTGTCGCGCAGCGCCTGAAGCAGCGTCGTGCCGCTGTCGATGAATTCGGCCTTTTCCGAGCCGTTGAGCGTGAATTGAACCGGAACCTTTGCCATGTTTTCCTCCCAGCGCGCCTGCCCGAACCAGCGGACAGACGCGCGCCCCCGAACAAATATTATGCGAGCAGCAACCGCCCGAGATGAACCGGCAGGACTTCGGCGCGATACCAGGCGCTGGCGATCGGGTCGGTGATGGGCGAGGTGCCATCACCGGCCGCGGCCAAGGCCGGCGCGATGCCGTCAGCGGTTAGCGTTCGGCCGATCAGCGCTTTTTCCGCCGCCCTGGCGCGCATGGGCCGATCCGCCATGCAGCCGAGTGCGATCCGCGCCGAGGTCACCGAGCCATCCGACGACAGTTCCAGAGCACCGGCTATGCTGAGCACGGAGACGCCCTTGGGCTTGACCCTCGACACTTTCAGGAAGCGGAAACTGTCGGCCTTCGGAAGCGTGAAGCTCACGGAAGTGACGACGACGCGGCTGCCGCCCCGATTGGCCAGAAAAGTCTCGATCGGCGTTTCACCGTCATCGGTGCTGACCGTCGCATCGAGCGCCAGCAGGGCAACAGCGAAATCGCCATACGGGCTCGGGGCAAAAAGATTGCCGCCGACGGTCGCCATGTTGCGGATGGCCGGGCCTCCGACGGCACGGGCGGCCTTGGCGAGCGTGCCGAGCCCCGGATGGCCGGCGATCGCCGCCATGGTCACCGAAGCGCCGATGCAGACTTTATCGCCGGCAACGGCGATGGTGGACAGGGACGGCTCGGTCGACCTGATAAGGCCGGAAACCGAAACGTCGCCTTCATTGGC
>NZ_RZPL01000469.1:0-4596 GCF_004022805.1 Mesorhizobium sp. M7A.F.Ca.CA.002.04.1.1
GATGTACCCGCATCTCAATGTTTCCGATGTCGTCGGCGCCGTGCATCTGCCGCTCGACGGCCAGTGCGACCCCGCCAACATCGCCATGGCACTGGCCAAGGGCGCGCGCCAGCGCGGTGCGACCATCGTCGAGAACGTCAAGGTCACCAAGGTCCACAGCAAGGCCGGCCGCGTCACGGGCGTGTCCTGGACACAAGGCGAAGAGCAAGGCACGATCGAGGCCGACATCGTCGTCAACTGCGCCGGCATGTGGGCGCGCGAACTGGGAGCGCAGAACGGCGTCACCATCCCGCTGCACGCCTGCGAGCATTTTTACCTCGTCACCGAGCCGATCCCCGGCCTCACCCGCCTGCCGGTGCTGCGTGTGCCCGACGAGTGTGCCTACTACAAGGAGGACGCCGGCAAGATGATGCTGGGCGCTTTCGAGCCGGTGGCAAAGCCCTGGGGCATGGACGGCATCCGTGAAGATTTCTGCTTCGACCAACTGCCGGAGGATATGGAGCATTTCGAGCCGATCCTCGAAATGGGCGTCAACCGCATGCCGATGCTGGCGACCGCCGGCATCCACACCTTCTTCAATGGTCCCGAGAGTTTTACGCCCGACGACCGCTACTATCTCGGCGAGGCGCCGGAACTGTCCGGCTACTGGATGGCGACCGGCTACAATTCGATCGGCATCGTCTCCTCCGGTGGCGCCGGCATGGCGCTGGCGCAGTGGATCAATGACGGCGAAGCCCCCTTCGACCTGTGGGAAGTAGACATCCGCCGCGCCCAGCCGTTCCAGAAGAACCGCCGCTATTTGAAGGAGCGCGTCTCTGAAACGCTTGGTCTGCTCTATGCCGATCATTTCCCCTATCGTCAGATGGCGACGTCGCGCAATGTCAGGCGCTCGCCGCTGCACGAGCATCTGAAGGCGCGCGGCGCTGTCTTCGGCGAAGTCGCCGGCTGGGAGCGCGCCAACTGGTTCGCCCGCGAGGGCCAGGAGCGCGAATACCGCTATTCCTGGAAGCGCCAGAACTGGTTCGACAATCAGCGCAAGGAACACCTTGCGGTCAGGAATGGCGTCGGCCTGTTCGACATGACCTCGTTCGGCAAGATCCGTGTCGAGGGCCGCGACGCCTGTGCTTTCCTGCAAAGACTATGCGCCAACGACATGGATGTCGCGCCGGGCAAGATCGTCTACACCCAGATGCTCAACCAGCGCGGCGGCATCGAGAGTGACCTGACGGTCTCGCGGTTGTCCGAGACGGCGTTCTTCCTCGTCGTCCCAGGCGCCACGCTGCAGCGCGATCTGGCTTGGCTGCGCAAGCACGTCGCCGACGAGTTCGTCGTCGTCACCGACGTAACGGCGGCCGAAAGCGTGCTCTGCCTGATGGGCCCGGACGCGAGAAAGCTGATCCAGAAGGTCAGCCCGAACGATTTCTCCAATGAGAAAAATCCGTTCGGCACGTATCAGGAGATCGAAATCGGCATGGGCCTGGCTCGCGCCCACCGCGTCACCTATGTCGGCGAACTCGGCTGGGAGCTCTATGTCTCGACCGACCAGGCGGCCCATGTCTTCGAGGTGGTCGAGGAGGCAGGTGTGGATGTCGGCCTGAAACTCTGCGGCCTGCACACGCTGGATTCCTGCCGCATCGAAAAAGCGTTCCGGCATTTCGGCCATGACATCACCGACGAGGACAATGTGCTGGAAGCCGGCCTCGGCTTCGCGGTGAAGACCGCCAAGGGCGACTTCATCGGCCGTGACGCGGTGCTGCGCAAGAAGGAAGCCGGCCTGTCACGCCGGCTCGTACAGTTCCGGCTGAAGGATCCGGAACCCCTGCTCTTCCATAACGAGGCGATCCTGCGCGACGGTAAGATCGTTGGTCCGATAACGTCTGGCAATTACGGCCATCACCTCGGCGGCGCCGTCGGGCTGGGCTATGTGCCTTGCGAGGGCGAGAGCGAGGCGGATGTGCTGGCGTCGTCCTATGAGATCGAAATCGCCGGCGAGCGTTTTGCGGCGGAAGCCTCGCTGAAGCCGATGTACGATCCGAAATCGGAGCGGACGAGGATGTAGTGCCTTCTCGCCTCCCCCTTTGTGGGGGGGAAGGAAGGGAAAGTCGCCCTCTCAAAACCTTTCCAGCTTCCCTCGCACCTTCGCCAGAAACGCCGCCCTTGTCGCCGGCGTCGAGGCATCCATCAAATAGTGCGCCAGGAAAAACGTCCGGCAGCGCGTGGCGCACAGCGCCCGCATGCCGCGCAGCAGGGTCTTGCGTCCCGGCTGGCCGACGACGACGCTCCACCAGGTCGGCGCGCCGCAGGTGGTGATGACGCCGACCTTGGTTACATGCGTCATCAGCGACTTGATCCGTCCCTTGCCGGTCGGCAGCTTGAAGGCGACGTCCGTCGCCCACACCCGGTCGAGCCAGCCCTTCAGCATCGCCGGCAGTCCGTACCACCAGGTCGGATAGACGAACAGGATCGCTTCGGCCCAGTTGAGCAGTTCGAAATGCGGCTTCAGTGCCGGGTCCTGCGGCGCCTGGTCATTGTAGGAGCGCCGCTCGTCGCAGCCCATCACCGGGTCGAATTTCTCCGCATAGAGGTCGAGCAGCCGCACCTCCCAGCCTCGTCGCATCAGCACGTCGATGGCAGTGTCGCGGATGGCGGCGCAAAAGCTCTCGGGTACCGGATGGCAGTAGACCACCAGTGCGCGCATCAGAACTCATCCATGCGGGCCGCGACCTTGGTCGTGAAAGCCTTGCGCGAGCCGTCGGTAGACAGGTTCATCGCGTAGTGCGCGAGGTAGGTCACCGGCGCGCCCGGTTTGACGGTGGCGCGCAGCATCCGCTTGATCAGCCTGCGCGGCGGATCGCCCATCAGCAGGGCGCGGAACCGGCTGCCGCCGTAGGTGGTCACCGCCGCAACCTTGCGAATGTTGTGCAGCGACGGCTGCGCCTTGCCGTCGACCAATTTGAACGACACGCCGGGCAAGAACACGCGATCGAAAAAGCCTTTCAGGATCGCTGGAAAGCCATAGTTCCAGACGGGATAGGAAAGCACCAGCGCATCGGCGCGCAGCAGGCGCTCGACATAAGGCGCGACAGCGTCGGCGGGGCCACGTGGGTTGTGGTAGTCCAGCCGCTCCTGGCGCGTCAGTCGCGGATCGAAACCCTCGGCATAGAGATCGCAGTCGTCGACCGTATGGCCCGCCGCCGTCAGGCGCTCGACGATCATCCGGTGCAGGCCGGCATTGAAGCTGGTCTCGACCGGATGGGCGTAGAGGACGAGGATGTTCATCATCCTACCTTCTGCAGCCCCCTGAACAAAAAAGTCCGCCCGGAACGGTAGTCGTAGTCCGGGTTCTCCCAGGCGATCATCTTGCCGGGGTTGAGGAGCCCTTGCGGATCGGTCTGGCGCTTGAAGGCGAGTTGCACCGCGTCGGTCTGCTTCATGCCGCCCTCTTCCAGCGTGTAGCGATGCGGGTTGAAGATCGGGCAACCGTTCGCTTCATGCAGGCGCACGATCTCGTCGAGCCGCGCTTCGGTCGTGAACTTGACCAGCGGCAGGCCGAAGCAGGTAATGTTGCCGTCCAGCCGCACGAATTCGAGATGCGAGAAAACCTCGCCCGGAAACATCGCATCCATCTTCTCGACAAGCGCCAGCTGGTTGGGAAAGGGATAGAGCGACTGCAGATAGGTGATCGAAGGGTCGACGCGCAGCGCCCTCAGCGTGGTGTGGTTCCAAGCCAATTCATAGGCCGGCGGCAGGCCTTTTTTCTCATCCGGCGTCGCCGTGGCCGCATTGTAGATCACCTCGCCGCCGGCACGCCGGGTGAAGGCAAGAAAAGCGTCCAGCCCGGGCTGCGCCACCATGACGACGCAAATGCTCTGCCCGTCGCTCAGGAATTTCTGGTGCCGCTTGAAATAGAGCTGCGGCACGGGTGCCGCTATCGGCGTGATCAGCTTGGTCAGGATGCCATCCTGACAGGCCAGCGCATTGCCATAGCGGGCCGCATCCATGAAAGCGTCGAAGCCGACAATGACGTCGATCCAGTCATACGCCGCGGTCAGCGGCATCTCGACTTCCGATATGATGCCGTTGGTGCCGTAGGCATGGGTCACCTTGTGCAGATCCGCGCCGGTGAGCTCGAGCGCTTTCGGCTCGGCCTCCATGGTCACCACGCGCAGCCGAAGCACATTGCCGAAATCGCGCAACCCGCCGAAATTGATCGAGCCGATGCCGCCCGAACCGCCGGCGATGAAGCCGCCAATCGAGGCTGTGTTGTAGGTGGAGGGCGATAGCCGCAGTTCCTGCCCGGAATGCGCCCGCGTTGCCTTGTCGATATCGGCCAGGATCGCCCCCGGCCCGGTCACGACGCGACCCGGAGCGATCGACTTGATCTCGTTCATCTCGGCAAGGTTGAGCACGACGCCGCCGGAGAGCGGCATCGCCTGGCCGTAATTACCGGTGCCGCTGCCGCGCGGTGTCACCGGCACGCCATGACGATGACGGGCGGCAAGCACGCGGATCAGTTCGGCCTCGTTCTTCGGCGTCACGATCAGGTCGCCGGTGACATGGTCGAGCTGCTGCTTCAGCACCGGGCTGTACCAGTAG
>NZ_RZPL01000046.1:0-10000 GCF_004022805.1 Mesorhizobium sp. M7A.F.Ca.CA.002.04.1.1
GTAATGGCGAGGCTATCACCTGTCGACGATACCTGAGCGTAGTTCAAGGCGCGGGCGTTCGCCGCGCTCGCCGTGGCGTCCAGCAGCATCTCCAGGCCGAGGCGTTCGGGCCGGCTCACCCAGGCGTCGTAGTAGGTCGCCGAATTGCGGATCGCCGGATTGATCGCCGGCCATTTTTTCAAGGTTTCGGCGCGGCCCCTGAACCTGTGCGTCGGCATCAAACGCCGTGCGGCGGTGAACAGGTCGTACATGGCAAGGCCGGTCTTGATGACCAGCGCACCACGCCGGCTCGGCCGCCGCGTCAGACCCAGGAAACGCACCGCACCGTTGGCAAGGCCGGAGAAAATGTCGAAGATCGGCACCGTCGTCGGCAACGGGGCCACATAGTGCGGGGCATTCCTCAGCAGCCGGTCACGTTCGAGCAGCGATTCGCGCACCAGTTTGAATTCGCCGTTTTCGAGATAACGCAGGCCGCCATGCACCATGCGTGAAAGGGCGGCACTGGCGCCGCTGCAATAATCGCCCTTTTCCGCCAGCACGACATCGACGCCTTGCAGCGCCAGTTCGCGAAAGACGCTGATGCCGTTGATGCCGCCACCGATGACGAGCACGGCGATATCAGGCCGGTCGCGCAGACCGGCTAACGTATGGCTACGGTTCATCGGGGCTGTTGCCTTTTTTCTCAGGCATCCATCGCAGTGAGATGCGCGGCTGCCGCGGCGTCGATTGCCGCAAGCTCGCCTGCCGCAAGCGTGATCTCCCCGGCCCGTGCATTGTCGAGCGCCTGTTCGGGATTGCGCGCGCCGCACAGGGCGAAGGTGATGCCCGGCTGGGCGAGCGTCCAGGCGATGACGATCTGCGCGGTCGACGCCTGGTGGCTCTCGGCGATAGGGGCGATGGCCTCTTTCAGCTTTGCCACCTTCTGCCGGTTGGCCGTGGAAAAGCGCGGGTTGTCCTTGCGCTGGTCGTCGCCGCCGAATGTGCGGCCGGGGTCGACCGTGCCGGTGAGCAGCCCCAGCGCCAGCGACGAATAGCTGAGCGTGGCGATGTCATGGCGGCGAGTGATCGGCAGCAGGCTGCTCTCGATGTCGCGGTCGATCATCGAATAGCGCTCCTGGATCGCATCGAGCTGGCCGGCATCGATATAATGGCCGAGATCCTCGGCGCTGATATTGCTGACGCCGATGGCGCGGATCTTGCCGGCTGCCTTGAGCTTTTCCAATACCGCCATCGTCTCGGCGATCGGCGTCGTCGGGTCCTGCCAATGGGTGATGTAGAGGTCGATATGATCGGTGCCGAGACGCCGCAGGCTCTGCTCGACCTCATAGGCGATGCCGTCGGCGCCGAGATAGCGATGCGCTGGCTTGTCGTCCTGGTCGAAGAAATGCCCGCCCTTGCCCGAATGCCAGTTCAGCCCGCATTTGGTCGCGATCACCACCTTGTCGCGCTTGCCCTTGATGGCGGTGCCGACGATCGCCTCGCTGCGGCCAAGACCGTAGGCCGGCGCTGTGTCGATCAGGCTGAGGCCGGCATCGATCGAGGCTTCGATCGCCCGCACCGACTCCTTTTCGTCGGTGCCGCCCCACATCCATCCGCCAATCGCCCAGGTGCCCAGGCCCACGGCCGACGCCGATATGCCGGACTTGCCGATCTGCCGCTGGATCTGTCGAGAATTCATGCTGCCTCCTGTTCGGCCAGCTCGAGGATCTGGAGCCCCGTGGCCTCGTCCGTGACGATGGTGTCGAGATGATTTCCGCGCATTGCGGCGAGGATCGGCGCGACCTTGCTGGCGCCACTTGCAATGCCGATCGAGCGCGGGATGGTCGCGAACTCGTCAAGCGTCAACGAGACCAGCGAACGGTTGAGCGAGTAGTTGCAAAGCTTGCCCCGGCGATCGATGAGATGGGCGAGCAGCTCGCCTGTTGCCCCGGACTTCTCGATCGCCTGGCGATCGGCATTCGAGGACGGATGCAAATCGTAGTAGCTGGAATCGTCGGTCAGGATGGAGCCGACACCCACCACCGCGACATCGGCCTCGCGCGCCTTGCGAAACACGTCGGCGACGGAGCTGATGCCCATCAGCATCTCGCGCTGCTGCGCGGTGTCCGCAAACAACGGCGCATGGATCTGGTAGGCGCGGCCGCCGAGCTTGTCGGCCATCAGCGAGGCGACGTGGTTGACATCGGTGTAGTGCTTGCCCTGCACCAGCCCGGTGGCGGGAATGATTTCGACGTCGTAGCGGCGCCCCGGCTTGAGACCGGCGACCAGCGCGCTGACGCCCTTGCCGCCGGTGATCGAAATGGTGTCGCCGTCCTTGATGGTGTCGAGCAGCAGCCCAGCCGCCGCCTCGCCGACCCGCTGCAGGGCGGTGTGCGGATTTTCGGAGACCGACGGCACCACCATCGCCCGCTCGATGCCGCCCAGCGCCACCAGCCGCGCTTCCAGGTCGACCAGATGATCGATCGGCGACTTGATCTTGATCTCGACGAGACCGAGCTGGTGACCGCGCTTGATCAGCCGGTTGACGGTCGCGTGCGAGATGCCGAGTTCCCCGGCGATCTCGGCCTGGGTCTTGCCTTCGACATAATGCAGGACAAGCGCCTGGTGCATCTGACGAACAGCGGCGATGTCGTCGCGGGTGTTGGGAGGGGCCATGGTCTTGTTTCGCCGCCTTTGAGGTTCAGGACTTCTTGCGGTGCAGGAAGTGATCGATCGACACCGCTGCCAGCAGGATGCATCCCTTGATCATGTCCTGCCAATAGACCGAGACATCGAGCAGGATAAGCGAGCTCGTCACCACCGACAGCAGAGCCATGCCGAGGATCGCCCCGAAGATGGTGCCCGAGCCGCCATTCAGCGAGGCGCCGCCGATGACGGCCGCGGCGATGATGTTGAGCTCCATGCCGGCGCCGAAGGTCGGCGTCGCCGCGCCGAAGCGCGCCATGTAGATGACGCCGGCCACTCCGGCGAGGGTCGAGCACAGCACCGTGACCCAGAACTTCACCTGATTGGTCCTGATGCCGGAGAACTGCGCGGCCTTCTCGTTGGAGCCGGTGTAGAAAACCTTGCGGAAGGCCGTGGCGCGACGCAGCAGGAAGTCGAAGATCGCCACCACGACGATGAAGATCAGGATGACATAGGGGATGTTGTTGAAACTGCCCTGGCCGATGGCCTTGAAGGCCGGCGGCAAGGTGAACAGCGACAGCGGCGTGCCCTTGGTGACCACCAGGCACATGCCGCGCACGATGACCATGGCGGCCAGCGACGTGATGAAATGATTGAGCCCTATCACGGTCACGAAGAAGCCCATGGCCGCGCCGATCAGCGCGCTGACGCCGATGCCGATCAGGCTTGCCGTCCAGGGATCGAGCCCGGCGAGGAACAGCGCACCCGAGACCACCATCGAGAAACACACGACGGAGCCGACGGAAAGGTCGATGCCGCCAACGATGAGCAGGACGGTCATGCCGACGACGACGATGCCTTCGATGGAGAAGCTCATCAGCATGGCGCGGAAATTGCCCCATGTCAGGAAGTGCGGCGAGGCGAAGCTCATGGCGATGCACAGCGCCAGGATGATGACGATCAGCCCGGCCTCGCGCATCGAGGCGAGGTGAGCGAAGTTGATGCGCCGCCCGGCGGACTTGATCTCGGCGTGCACGAGCGCTTCTCCTGATTCCCTAGGCGACATTCTGGGCCTGCCTTTGAATTGAACTGTCCTGGACGCCCGAGGCGAGCATGATGATGGCTTCTTCACCGAGCTCGCTGGCGGCGAGTTCGCCGGCGATCCTGCCTTCGCGCACCACAAGAACGCGGTCGCACAAGCCAATCAGCTCCGGCAGTTCGGACGAGATGATGATGACGCCGACACCGCTGCCGGCTAGCTGGCGCAGCAGCCGGTGAATCTCGACCTTGGCGCCGACATCGATCCCGCGCGTCGGCTCGTCCATGATGATGACCTTGGGACTGACGGACAGCTGCTTGGCGATGGCAACCTTCTGCTGGTTGCCACCGCTCAGCGTCGACACAGTGGCCTCGATGCCGGCCATGCGCACGCCGAGCCTGCCGGTCAGCTCCCGCGCCTGACGATCCTCGGCCTTGCGGTCGAGCAGGCCGAGGCGCCCGGTGAGCCGGCCGAGGTCGAGCGCCGATATGTTCGCCGCGATCGGCAGATCGAGGAACACGCCGGAGCCTTTGCGATCCTCAGAGAGATAGACCAGCCCCGCCTTGACCGCATCGCCATAACTGCGCAGCCGCAGCTGCTTTCCGTCGAGCGCGACGGTTCCAGAGGTCATTGGCCTGAGGCCGCAGACCGTCTGTGCGATCTCGCTGCGGCCGGCGCCGATCAGGCCGCCTATGCCCAGAATTTCGCCAGCGCGAAGCTGCAGATCGACGTCGGCGAAGCGGCGCCCATCGGAAAGCCCCTCGACCGACAGGAGAAGGCGCCCAGGCTCTTGCGGCGCCAGCTTGTCGGGATAGAGCTGGGTGATTTCGCGGCCCACCATTTTGCGCACGACATCGTCGGGTGAAACGGCGGCTATCGCATCGGTCGCCACGTAGCGGCCGTCGCGGAAGACGGTGACGCGGTCGCAGAGCGAGAAGATCTCGGCCATGCGGTGGCTGATATAGACCACCGAAATGCCACGTTCCCTAAGCCCGCGCACGATCGAGAACAGGCGTTGCGCTTCGCTTTCGGTGAGTGCGGCGGTCGGCTCGTCGAGCATCAGCACCTTGCAGTCGAGCGTCAGCGCCTTGGCGATCTCGACGAGCTGCTGGTTGGAAATGGAGAGGTCGGCGACCCTGGTGTGCACCGGAATGGGCGCGAGCAGGTCCATGACCTTCTGGGCGTCAGCGTAGAGCTTCTGGAAATTCATCAGCGGTGCGCGCCGGCTGTTGATCGCGGCCATGTAGATGTTTTCGGCAACCGTGGCGTCCTGGCACAGCGCGATCTCCTGGTGGACAAGCGCGATGCCGAGACGTTGGGCGGCCGCGGGCGAGTGGATCGAAACACGCTCGCCATCGATCAGGATGTCGCCCTCGTCGGGCTGCAATACACCGGCGATCATGTTCATCAGCGTCGACTTGCCGGCGCCGTTCTCGCCGCACAGCGCATGGATTTCGCCGCGCCGCAGCTCGAACCGCACGTCGTTCAGTGCCTTGACCGGGCCGAACGCCTTGGACAGACCGCGGATTTCAAGAATGGGCGACTGGGTCACGCCATGCTCCTGCGATGCTTGCGGGGGAGGAAGGAGGCCGAAGCCTCCTTCCCGGTTGGTCCGGCCTTGTGGAGGCCGGGGCGGCGATCGAGACTATTCCTCGATGCCCTTGGTGCCGCGACGCTTGAGGTACTTGTCCCAGTAGAAGTCGTCCGCATTGTCCTTGGAGACGATGGAGAAGCCATTGTCGACGAAGGGCACGCTCATCGGGTTGAAACCCGAACGCTTGGCGTCGTTCATCGGATCGATCAGGCCGGGATGCTTGGCCATCCACAACAGCATGAAGCCCATATAGCCCTGCATGCCCTGGTTGGGATTGACCGAGCCGAAGATCTCGCCGGCCTTGATCATGTCGAGGATCTTGGCGTTGACGTCGGCGAGCATGACGCGGATCTTGCCGCCGCCTTCCTTGGCGGCCTGGGCAGCACCGATGGCCGAGTTGGCCTCCGGCATGAACACGGCGCCGAGGTCCGGATGCGCCTGGGCCAGGCTCAAAACCGCCTGATAGGCCTTGGTCGGATCCTGGTTCGAAGCGGCGCGGCCGACGAGCTTCATGTCGGGCCATTTGGCTTCCATGCGGGCAACGAAGGCGTTGACGCGCTTGTCGTGGTTGTCCTGGCCGGGATTCTCCAGCACCGCATATTCGCCCTTGCCATCCATCGCCTTGGCAACGGCGTCGGCGGCATAGGTGCCTTCGGCATTGTTGTCGGAGGTGATGTAGGAGACGCGCTTGGAATTCGGCGAGTCGGCGGCGAAGGTCACCACCGCGGTGCCCTGCTCGATGGCGCGGTTGATCGGCTCGATGAACGGATCGGAGTTCATCGGGTGTACCAGTATGCCGGCCGGCTTCTGCGCCAGTGCCTGGTCGAAGGTGGCGATCTGCTTGTTGACGTCGTATTCCGGCGTACCCGTATAGGCGGTCTCGCAGCCGAACTGCCGGCCGGCCTGCTTGAACATTTCATAGACCGGGAACCAGTATTCGACGCCCGAGACCATCACGTTCATGACGTATTTTTCACCCGGCTCGCATTTGAACGGGTTAGGGGTTTCGGCGCGTACCTGCATCGACCCGAAGCAGGTCGATGCAGCCGCCGCGATTGCGAGCGTGCTCAGAAATTTGCGCAAGTTTCCTCCCTTGGCCGAAGCCATCCTCAATGACCGTTGCAGGCACTCAGTGAGCGCTGCCGTATGGATTTGATGATGCCGACCTTCCTCCGAAAGCCGACGATCGGAACATTACAGCCCGGGCGCGCATTGTCAATATAATTCACATAGTGAAATATATTTCATAGCCTACTTCAAGGGGATTCCTACGCTCCGGTCGACGAGGCTGGGCGCGGCCGCCAAGATGCCGTACGGGCTGGGCAAGGCCTTACCGGCCTTTGGCCGCGAAACCGGAGAGGGTGGTGGAATATCCGCACGGGGGCTCGCATGGTACCCTCCCGCCGGCCGCGTCTTTATCGCCTGAAGCCCCCGATCCTGTCTTTGATAGATCTGTTCCGGGCGCAGCGTGACGCTCTCCATATGTCCGCTTGGCCAGAAAGTCGGCTGCAGCTTCGGCTTCGCTTTCGGGGGCCTGAGCCTGGGCAGATCGATGGCCACCCCAGCCGCATATCAAAACGGCGCGCGGGCATTTGTGGCTGGCGGGCTGTTTTTGATGTTGGTTTTGGGGAGAGGATTTGCGTTTTCTGTCTGGCGGCTTGGCTTGGCTGGTTGCGGGCGCCTGATGACAGGCCGGCAGCACAGCACGGCACAAAACAAAAAGCCCGCACGATGGCGGGCTTTTTTGAATTTGGTTGCGGGGACAGGATTTGAACCTGTGACCTTCAGGTTATGAGCCTGACGAGCTACCGGGCTGCTCCACCCCGCGTCAATTTTTGTGTAAGCCGAGGCCTACAGATAGGTATATGGCTGACCAAATGAAAGGGCCGCTTACGCGGCCCGTGATCCCTTGGCGGGCCATTTCATAAAGAGAAGATTTTTCTCCATCCGATTTGGATGTGAGATCAACGTGCGTTTGGCAGACCTGGCAGCGACCTACTCTCCCGCGTCTTGAGACGAAGTACCATCAGCGCTGGAGCGTTTCACGGCCGAGTTCGGAATGGGATCGGGTGCAGCCGCTCCGCCATAACCACCAGGTCGGCAAAACGCACGTTGTTCGAGAAGCTTTTGAGCGAAGGCGCACAAAGAGACATCGGCAGCGGAGCTGTCGGGTGCCTCTCGGGGCTGTTCGCTGGTCTTTGTGTGCCTTTACGGTTCTTGGTCTGGCGCCTTTCGAAGCGAAGCTTCGCAAGGTCGACCGACCGTCGGCGCTGATGCGCCGCACCCACGTAGCGCCGCCCGCAGGGCGGAACAAGCGTGAGTGAGAACAGACCATCTGACTTTGTCAGATGGGCATAAGGAATGAGAACGATCAAGCCGATCGAACTATTAGTACCGGTAAGCTTCAAGCGTTGCCGCTCTTCCACACCCGGCCTATCAACGTGGTCGTCTTCCACGGTTCTCAGGGAATACTCGTTTTAAGGTGGGTTTCCCGCTTAGATGCCTTCAGCGGTTATCCCGTCCGGATATAGCTACCCTGCTATGCGGCTGGCGCCACAACAGGTCCACCAGAGATCCGTCCATCCCGGTCCTCTCGTACTAGGGACAGATCCTTTCAATATTCCTACACCCACGGCAGATAGGGACCGAACTGTCTCACGACGTTCTGAACCCAACTCACGTACCGCTTTAAATGGCGAACAGCCATACCCTTGGGACCTGCTCCAGCCCCAGGATGCGATGAGTCGACATCGAGGTGCCAAACAACCCCGTCGATATGGACTCTTGGGGGTCATCAGCCTGTTATCCCCGGCGTACCTTTTATCCGTTGAGCGATGGCCCTTCCACGCGGGACCACCGGATCACTATGACCGACTTTCGTCTCTGCTCGACTTGTCAGTCTCGCAGTCAGGCAGGCTTATGCCATTGCACTCAGCGAACGATTTCCGACCGTTCTGAGCCCACCATCGCGCGCCTCCGTTACTCTTTAGGAGGCGACCGCCCCAGTCAAACTACCCACCATACATTGTCCCGGACCCGGATAACGGGCCGCGGTTAGACATCCATAGTAATAAGGGTGGTATTTCAAGGGTGGCTCCACCTGAGCTGGCGCCCAGGCTTCAAAGCCTACCACCTATCCTACACATGCCACTACGAATGCCAATGTAAAGCTATAGTAAAGGTGCACGGGGTCTTTCCGTCTAACCGCAGGAACCCCGCATCTTCACGGGGAATTCAATTTCACTGAGTCTATGCTGGAGACAGCGGGGAAGTCGTTACGCCATTCGTGCAGGTCGGAACTTACCCGACAAGGAATTTCGCTACCTTAGGACCGTTATAGTTACGGCCGCCGTTTACTGGGGCTTCGATTCAGAGCTTGCACCCCTCCTCTTAACCTTCCAGCACCGGGCAGGCGTCAGACCCTATACGTCGTCTTGCGACTTCGCAGAGCCCTGTGTTTTTGATAAACAGTCGCTACCCCCTGGTCTGTGCCACCCTCCTCTACTTGCGTAGAAAAGGGTCACGCTTCTTCCGAAGTTACGCGTGCAATTTGCCGAGTTCCTTCAGCATAGTTCTCTCAAGCGCCTTGGTATACTCTACCAGACCACCAGTGTCGGTTTCGGGTACGGTTTATAAGGAGGAGCTATTTCCTGGAACCACGCAGCAGCCCGTTCAATCCGATAAGATTGGACTACCTCAATGATCCGTCACTACCTCCAAGCCCACGAATATTAACGTGGTTCCCATCGACTACGCGTTTCCGCCTCGTCTTAGGGGCCGGCTAACCCTGCTCAGATTAGCTTTAAGCAGGAACCCTTGG
Source organism: Mesorhizobium sp. M7A.F.Ca.CA.002.04.1.1 (assembly GCF_004022805.1). Classification (NCBI taxonomy): domain Bacteria; kingdom Pseudomonadati; phylum Pseudomonadota; class Alphaproteobacteria; order Hyphomicrobiales; family Phyllobacteriaceae; genus Mesorhizobium; species Mesorhizobium sp. M7A.F.Ca.CA.002.04.1.1. The sequence goes on from NZ_RZPL01000046.1 coordinate 9,079, forward strand.
TCTTTCGGCGGGGGAGTCTCTCACTCCCCTTACGTTACTCATGTCAGCATTCGCACTTCTGATACCTCCACCACCCCTCACGGGTATGGCTTCATCAGCTTACAGAACGCTCCGCTACCGCTTGGCCCTTGCGGACCAAACCCTAAGCTTCGGTGTATGGCTTTAGCCCCGTTACATTTTCGGCGCAAAGACCCTTATTTAGACCAGTGAGCTGTTACGCTTTCTTTAAATGATGGCTGCTTCTAAGCCAACATCCTGGTTGTTTTGGGATCCTCACATCCTTTCCCACTTAGCCATAACTTGGGGACCTTAGCTGTAGGTCAGGGTTGTTTCCCTTTTCACGACGGACGTTAGCACCCGCCGTGTGTCTGCCGACTAGTACTCCCAGGTATTCGGAGTTTGGTTAGGTTTGGTAATCCGGTGAGGACCCCTAGCCCATCCAGTGCTCTACCCCCTGGGGTATTCGGTCGACGCTCTACCTAAATAGATTTCGCGGAGAACCAGCTATTTCCGAGTTTGATTGGCCTTTCACCCCTAGCCACAAGTCATCCCGAACTATTGCAACAGTTATGGGTTCGGTCCTCCAGTAAGTGTTACCTTACCTTCAACCTGCTCATGGCTAGATCACTCGGTTTCGGGTCTAATGCGACGAACTGAACGCCCTGTTCAGACTCGCTTTCGCTGCGCCTACACCTAGCGGTTTAAGCTTGCTCGTCACACTAAGTCGCTGACCCATTATACAAAAGGTACGTGGTCACCCAGGACGAACCTTGGGCTTCCACTGTTTGTAGGCAATCGGTTTCAGGTACTCTTTCACTCCCCTTGTCGGGGTGCTTTTCACCTTTCCCTCACGGTACTAGTTCGCTATCGGTCATGCACGAGTACTTAGGCTTGGAGGGTGGTCCCCCCAATTTCAGACAGG
>NZ_RZPL01000470.1:0-4595 GCF_004022805.1 Mesorhizobium sp. M7A.F.Ca.CA.002.04.1.1
CGCCCTTGCGCAGGCGCGGCAGCACTTCCGAGCGGCCGGGCGGCGGTTCGTCGATATGCGCCATCAGCGGCAGGCCGGCCTGGTCGGCGGCCTCCAGCGCCAGATCCACCGGCGCGATGCCGCTGGTGCCGCCGGCATGCTTGCCCGAGCGAACCTTTACGCCGACCACGACATCGCGGTGCTCGCGCACCGCAGCCACAACCTCGCGCGGTTCGCAGAGCCTGAGATCGCTGCACTCGCCGACCGACACCGTCTGCGAGAAGCCGAAAATGCCGGCAAAGGAAATGTTGACATAGGCCAGGATGCGAACCTTCGAGCGCTCCATGACATGGCGGCGGAAGCCGAGGAAATTGCCGGCGCCCGCACTGCCGGCATCGATGAAGGTGGTGGTGCCGCTCTTGGCGGCCAGCCGGTCGGCATCGACGCCAAGCGACGTGCCGCCCCAATAGACGTGGCTGTGCAGGTCGACCAGGCCCGGCGTGACGATGCAGCCGCCGGCATCGACGATCTGCGCGGCGCTGTCCGCCGGGATATCGGCGTCGACCGCGGCAACGCGGCCATTGGCGATGGCGACATCGCGCAGCGCGTCGAGGCCAGCGGCCGGATCGATCAGCCGTCCGCCCTTCAGCAGGAGGTCGAATTGCATGGAGTAACCTCCGCTCGTTGCTTTGCTTACAGAGGCCGATAGGCGACCGCCTCGACCTCGATCTTGATATCGATCATCAGCCGCGATTCGACCGTGGTGCGGGCCGGCGGGTTCTTCGGAAAGTGCCTGGCATAGACCGCGTTGAAGGCGCCGAAATCGCGCGCGTCTTCCAGCCACACGGTGGTCTTCACCACATCGTCCATGGTGCAGCCGGCCAGCGCCAGCGCGGCCTTGACGTTGGCGAGCACCTGCTCGGTCTGTTCCGATATGCCGCCCTTGACCACGATGCCGTCGCTGCCGACGGGAACCTGGCCCGAGACATAGACGAGATCGCCTGCCCGCACGGCGGGCGACAACGGCACATGCGACGTTCCAAAACACTGTTTCGGCAAGGGACAAGCCTCCTCTGATGACAGGACGGGGTGCCATTGCAGCGCCCGCTTCGATCGACATTTACGCCGATCCGGCCGATCCTCATAGGGGCCTTGTTGGAAAGCAACATTCTTGGAAATCTGCGTTGCTTTATTACAAGAGCCCTTGCATCGTACGCGCTGACGGGCGGCTTGGAAGCCGCACCGCATAGACGGATTTGCCAGAGCGGAGACAGCAGCAATGACCTACGACAAGAACCCGTTTCCATCAGGCGATGCCGATCGCCACGCGCTCTGGGAAATGCTGGTGCGGCGCGACATCGACGCCTTCATCGGCCAGGACTGGGCCATGGTCGAGGACGATTTCGTCGCCGAGAGTTTCTTCGGCATGCATGCGCATTTCCTGCACAACGCCGACGCCTGGCGGCTGCAGTTTCCAAGGCTCGAAGTCTATCGCGACGAATGGCTGCGCCAGGCCAAAGAGACGGCGGCGACCAAATTCGCCGAGCCGCTGCGCGAGGCGCTGTTTCGCGTCACCAACATGCGAGACATCGACGTCGACGGCGACCGCGCCGTGCTGCACAAGAAGTTCGACGGCTCGGTCGCCAAGGCGGACGGCAGCGTCGACCGGCTGAAATGGCAGACGCTGTATTTCTGCAGCAAGGTCGGCGGAAGCTGGAAGATATCAGGCTTCGTCGGCTACATGCCGCATCCGCTCGGCAGCTAGAGCCAGCTGATCAGTAGAGCGTGACGAAGGCCGGAAACAGCATGCCGGTCGCCCGGAAATGCTCGACCAGTTCGATGGCCGGGAAGATGGCGAGGAAATAGAGCCCGTCGAAAAACGTGCGCTTCAAAGCCCGCGTCGAGAACTGCAGTTCGTCATCGTCGCGGTAGAGCAGCGGGTTTGGCCAGAACCGGGGCGTGCTCTTGGTGTAGGCAAGATAGGCTGGGCCGAACTTGCCGAGCAGAAATTCGGCTTCCTTGCGCGCCGTGACGCGAAAGATGAAAAAGCTGGCAAGGCCCAGCGCCACGGCCGTCATCAGCGAGCCGTAGAGCAATCCAATGCCGACCGCGCCGACCGTCGAGAAGAAATAGAGCGGGTTCTGCGTGGTCGAGAACGGTCCCGTCGAGACCAGTTCCTCGTTCTTCTTGCCGCCGACATAGAGAATGCTCCACAGCCGCCCGACGACACAGACGAGCACCAGGCAAAAGCCGAAGAATTCGAGCGTTTCGTGCCCGTCGGAGCCCTCGCTCAGCCCCGGCTTGGTGAGAAACAGCAGCAACACCGCCAGCGCCGCCGCAACCCGCACGAAGATCAGGCGCTTGCGCTGGTCGAAGGCCTGGGAAACCGGCTTGAGGGTAGCGTAGGTCATTTGGTGTTTCCTGGGGCACTGACGAGTGCCCGTGAGCAATGGGCATGACATTGATGGCGGATGAAAGGCGCACGCCCTCTATCGGCGCAGCGCCGGGCGTTCGTAAAGGACTTTGCGCGGCCCACGTCCATTCTTACGAATTTGTATGCCGCCGGACAGGCCGGCGTGAACTCGTTTGCTTACGCTGCGCGGATCGCCACCGCCGCAACCGTCGACCTCAGGACTTCAGCCATGCTCGCGCCCAACAGGCAACAACCCGCCCCACCGAGCCACAACAGAGTTCCCGACGTCACTCTCGATTTCTGGGTGATCAAGTTGATGGCGGTCACCACCGGCGAGACCGCGGCGGACTATTTTGCCGACACGATCGGGCTTGGGCTGACCGTCACCTCGCTGATCATGACCGGCATCCTGATCGCTGCCCTCGTCCTGCAGTTTGCGCAGAAGCGTTACGTGCCGTGGGCCTACTGGCTGGCGGTGGTGCTGATCAGCATCGTCGGCACCCTGGTGACGGACAATCTCGTCGACACTTTCGGCGTGCGCCTGCAGACCACGACCATCGCCTTCTCGGTTGCGCTCGCCGCGACATTCGCGGTCTGGTACGCCAGCGAACGGACGCTGTCGATCCACACCATCTTCACCACCAGGCGCGAAATCTTCTACTGGCTGGCGATCCTCTTGACCTTCGCGCTCGGCACCGCCGCCGGCGATCTCGTCGCCGAAAGCTTCGACATGGGCTACCTCACCACAGGCCTGCTGTTCGGCGGCGCCATCGCGCTCATCGTGCTGGCCTACTGGCTGCTCAATCTCGACGGCATCCTGGCCTTCTGGCTCGCCTATATCCTGACGCGGCCGCTCGGCGCCTCCTTCGGTGACCTGCTGTCGCGATCGGCCAGGCATGGCGGCCTGGGCTTCGGCACCATCTTCACCAGCCTGCTCTTCCTCGGCTGTATCATTGCGCTCGTCCTGCACATGACCCTGAAGGGGACAACCGACGAAGCCGATGAACTGTTGCTGGACCTGGACTAGGTGCAGGGCGGATGCGCTAGCATTGACAATTGCCGAAAACCCCACCGCTTCGGCCAATCGTGAACGTTCTAGCGCCACCATCCCTGCGCCTTCGTGACATCCTAGGAACAAGCCCGTGCCGGTGATAGCCTGTCCATCTCGGCAACGGACCGGACCTTTCATGCGACTGCTTCTCGTCGAGGACGACCACAGGACGGCCGACTATATCGTCAGGGGACTGACCGAGGCCGGCCATGTCTGCGATCTCCTGCGCAACGGCCATGACGGGCTGTTCGCGGCGACCCGGGGCAAATACGACGTGATCGTCGCCGATCGGATGATCCCCGGTCTCGACGGCCTGTCGATGGTCAAGGCGGTGCGCGCCGCCGGCGTGCGCACGCCGGCGATCTTCCTCACCTCCGTCGGCGGCATCGACGACCGCGTCGAGGGGCTCGAGGCCGGCGGGGACGACTATCTGGTCAAGCCCTTCGCCTTTTCCGAACTCCTCGCTCGCATCAACGCGCTTGGCCGGCGGCCGGCGGCGCAGGAGCAGAAAACCGTCCTACGGGTCGCCGACCTCGAAATGGACCTGATCATGCGCCGCGTCACGAGGCGGGGCCAGCCAATCGACCTGCAGCCGCGGGAGTTCAGCTTGCTGGAAGTGCTGATGCGCGGCGAAGGCCGCGTCATCACCCGCACCATGCTTCTGGAGCGGGTCTGGGATTTTCATTTCGATCCCAGGACCAGCGTCGTCGAGACCCATATCAGCCGGCTGCGGGCCAAGGTCGACAAGCCCTTCGAAACCCAACTCATCCACACCGTCCGCAACACCGGCTACAGCCTGCACGCGCCATGACCGGAACCTGGTCCCGCCTGCTGCGCAGCACGCCATTCCGGCTTGCCCTGACCTTCGCCTTCCTGTTCGTGCTGGCCTTCGTCCTGTCTGGCGCCATCGTCTACCAGATGATGAGCGCCGATCTTGCCGAGCGGCTCGACGACACCATCAAGGAAACCTACGCGGTCGTCGCCGCGACCTATGCCGAGAACGATCTCAAGGAGCTGGTTGAGACCGTCGGCAGCCACTCCCTGCGCAGCCTCAAGAAGGAGCAGCTGTTTTCGTTGACCGACGCAACGGGCAATCGCCTGGCCGGCAACTTCACCGCGGCAGGGCTTCCCGACGGCTTCTCGATGTTCGAC
>NZ_RZPL01000471.1:0-4594 GCF_004022805.1 Mesorhizobium sp. M7A.F.Ca.CA.002.04.1.1
CCCGAGTTCCCAGTTCGGGCGGCCGCCTTTAACGCCTTTGAAAATTCCGTCTGACCAGTGAAGGGTGACCGTCATGGCTACTCAGCAGACCCGTTCGCTTGCCCGTTTCATGATGGCGCCATCCGTGGTGCTGCTGTTCGTCTGGATGATCGTGCCGCTGGTCATCACCATCTGGTTCTCCTTCCAGCAGTACAACCCGCTCAATCCGATCCGCGACGGCTTCGTCGGCTTCTCGAATTACGCGCTGTTCTATTCCAACCCGGCCTTCCTGCAGTCGATCCTCAACACGCTCACCTTGGTGGTCAGCGTGCTCCTGATCACGGTGATCGGCGGTATCCTTCTGGCGCTGCTGATCGACCAGCCGATGTGGGGCCAGGGCATCGTGCGCATCCTCGTCATCTCGCCGTTCTTCGTCATGCCGCCGGTGGCCGCATTGGTCTGGAAGAACATGATCATGCACCCGCCATACGGGGTGTTCGCCGACATAGCCCGCTTCTTCGGGGCCCAGCCGATCGACTGGTTCGGGCAACATCCGATGCTGGCGATCATCATCATCGTCGCCTGGCAGTGGCTGCCCTTCGCGACGCTCATTCTTCTGACCGCGCTGCAGTCGCTCGACGGCGAGCAGAAGGAAGCCGCCGAGATGGACGGCGCCGGGTTCATCAGCCGCTTCATCTATCTGACGCTGCCGCACATGTCGCGCGCCATCACGGTCGTCATCCTGATCCAGACGATCTTCCTTCTCTCGGTCTATGCCGAGATCCTCGTCACCACCAATGGCGGCCCGGGATACGCCTCCACCAACCTGCCCTTCCTCGTCTACCAGAAGGCGTTGCTGGAGTTCAAAATCGGCCAGGCATCCGCCGGCGGTGTGATCGCCGTCATTCTCGCCAATATCGTTGCCTTCTTCGCCATGCGCGCCGTCGGCAAGAACCTGGACAAGTAAGGGAGGCTACGATGGCACGCTCAGTCACCACCCGGCACAAGACGATCGCGACGGTTGCCGCCTGGATCGTCGCCCTGCTGATCTTCTTCCCGATCCTCTACACGATCATCACCTCGTTCAAGTCGGAGCAGGAAGCCATCCAGGGCTTCAGCATCATCCCGTCGGGAACGTTCGAGAGCTATACCGAGGTCCAGGCACAGAGCGGCTACTTCAAGTTCTTCTTCAACTCGGTGCTGCTCTCGGTCGGCTCGACCATCCTGGCCCTGCTGGTCGCCATACCGGCGGCATGGTCGATGGCCTTCTCGCCGACCAAGCGGACCAAGGACATCTTGATGTGGATGCTGTCCACCAAGATGATGCCGGCGGTCGCGGTGCTGTTCCCGATCTACCTGATCTTCCGCGACACAGGCCTGCTCGGCAGCCGCATCGGCCTCATGATCATGCTGATGCTGATCAACCTGCCGATCGTGGTGTGGATGCTCTACACCTATTTCCGCGAAATCCCTGGCGAGATCCTGGAAGCGGCGCGCATGGACGGCGCATCGCTGTGGAACGAGATCGTCTATGTGCTGACGCCGATGGCGGTGCCGGGCATCGCCTCGACAATGCTGCTCAACATCATCCTGGCCTGGAACGAGGCGTTCTGGACGATCCGGCTGACGACGACGGAAGCCGCACCCCTGACCGCCTTCATCAGCTCGTTCTCAAGCCCGCAAGGCCTGTTCTGGGCGAAGCTTTCGGCCGCCTCGACGCTGGCCATCGCGCCGATCCTGATCATGGGCTGGTTCAGCCAGAAGCAGCTGGTGCGCGGCCTGACATTTGGTGCGGTGAAATAACGGAATTGCCCGAAGCAATCGGCAGAAATAACCCCTCGGGGAGGAAACCATGGGAAACATCACGCTCAAGAACGTCTCGAAATCCTTCGGAGCGACGTCCATCATCCCCGGTCTCGACCTGGTGATCGAGAATGGCGAGTTCGTCGTCTTTGTCGGCCCGTCGGGTTGCGGCAAGTCAACGCTGCTGCGCCTGATCGCCGGGCTCGAGGACACCAGCGGCGGCTCCATCAACATCGACGGCCGCGACGTCACCGGCGAGGCACCGGCCAAGCGCAAGCTCGCCATGGTGTTCCAGTCTTACGCGCTCTATCCGCACATGACGGTGGCCAAGAACATCGGCTTCCCGCTGAAGATGGCCGGTGAGGACAAGGCGACCATCGACAAGAAGGTGGGAGACGCGGCGCGCGTGCTCAACCTGACCAACTATCTCGAACGCCGGCCCGGCCAGCTTTCAGGCGGCCAGCGCCAGCGCGTCGCGATCGGCCGCGCCATCGTGCGTCAGCCGACCGCCTTCCTGTTCGACGAACCGCTGTCCAATCTCGATGCGGCACTGCGCGGCACCATGCGGCTGGAGATCAGCGAGCTGCACCATCAGCTCAAAACCACCATGATCTACGTTACCCACGATCAGGTTGAAGCGATGACCATGGCCGACAAGATCGTCGTGCTGAACGCCGGCAACATCGAGCAGGTCGGCTCGCCGATGGAGCTCTACAAGACGCCGAAGAACCTGTTCGTCGCCAGCTTTATCGGCTCGCCGAAGATGAACCTGATCGAGGGCGCGCCGGCTGCCAAAAACGGCGCCAAGACCATCGGCATCCGTCCCGAACACCTGGAGATCTCGACCAGGGCGGGCGAATGGAAGGCAGTCGTCGGCGTCGCCGAGCATCTCGGCTCCGACACCTTCCTGCACGTCCAGGCCGACGGCGTCGGTCCGCTGACCGTGCGCGCCGACGGCGAACTCGGCGTCCATCACGGCGACACCATTTACCTGACACCAGACAAGGCCAAGCTGCATCGCTTTGGCGCCGACGGAAAGGCAATCTGAACATGCGACTGGCCGGCAAATCCGCGCTGATCACGGGTTCGGCCCGCGGCATCGGCAGAGCCTTCGCCGAAGCCTATGCCGGCGAAGGCGCAACCGTCGCCATCGGCGACATCAATCTCGAGGCGGCGCAGAAGACCGCCGCCGAGATTGGCGGCAAGGCCTATGCGGTCAAGCTCGACGTCACCGACCTCGCCTCGATCGAGGCGGCGGTGAAAGCCGTCGAGACGAAGACCGGTGGCCTCGATATCCTGATCAACAACGCCGCCCTGTTCGACCTGGCGCCGATCGTCGAAATCACCAGGGCAAGCTACGACAAGTTGTTTTCCGTCAATGTCGCCGGCACGCTGTTCATGCTGCAGGCAGCCGCCCGCTCGATGATCGCGCGAGGCAAGGGCGGCAGGATCATCAACATGGCGAGCCAGGCCGGACGGCGCGGCGAGGCGCTGGTCGGCGTCTATTGCGCCACCAAGGCCGCCGTCATCTCGCTGACCCAGTCGGCGGGGCTCGACCTGATCAAGCACCGCATCAACGTCAACGCGATTGCCCCTGGCGTCGTCGACGGCGAGCACTGGGATCACGTCGATTCGCTGTTCGCCAAATATGAGAACCGGCCGAGGGGCGAGAAGAAGAAACTGGTCGGCGAGGCGGTGCCGTATGGCCGCATGGGCACGGCACAGGACCTCACCGGCATGGCTGTGTTTCTCGCCAGCAGCGACGCCGAATACATCGTCGCCCAGACCTACAATGTCGATGGCGGCCAGTGGATGAGTTGAGGGCGGGGGACGGCCTCTGCTCCTCGTCCCTCCGCGGGGAGCAGAGGCCGACTTCAGCGGGCGCGTAGCAAGTGCCACCCCTTATCCGCTCCCCGACGGGGAGAGGAGCGTAACGAAGGCCGAAACCCGGCCAAAGGGTAAAACAGATGACCGTGAAACTCTCGTCCTCTAACCTCTCCAAGCTGCCCGCCAACGTCGCAGGTCCGAAGTATGACCGCGCGACGCTGAAGGCCGGCATCGTGCATTTCGGCGTCGGCAATTTCCACCGCTCGCATCAGGCCGTCTATCTCGACGATCTGTTCAATGCGGGCATCGGCCATGACTGGGCGCTGATCGGTGCCGGCGTGTTCGACGGCGAAAAGATCGGTCGCGGCAAACTGGAAGAGCAGGACTGGCTCACCACGGTGGTCGAGCAGGATAGCGGCCATATGAGCGCACGCGTCACCGGCGCGATGATCGACTTCCTGATGCCCGGCGATGCGGCCGGTGTGATCGAACGGCTTGCCGACCCGGCGATCAAGATCGTTTCGCTGACCATCACCGAAGGTGGCTATTTCATCGACCCGGCCTCCGTCGTGTTCAACCCGACCCATCCCGACATCGTCGCCGACGCGCAGGCCGGCGCCACGCCGAAGACGGTGTTCGGCATCATCCTTGCCGGGCTGATGCGCCGCCGCGATGAAGGCACCGTGCCGTTCACCGTGATGTCGTGCGACAACATTCCCCACAATGGCCATGTCACCTCGGATGGCGTCATCGGCCTGGCCCGTTTGATCGACGAGGATCTGGCGAACTGGGTCAGCGAGCATGTCGCCTTTCCGAACGGCATGGTCGATCGCATCACGCCGGCCACCACCGACCGCGAGCGCGGCATCCTGGCCAAGGATTTCGGCCTCGAGGACAACTGGCCGGTGTTCTGCGAGCCGTTCCGGCAGTGGGTGCTGGAGGACCATTTCACCGATGGCCGGCCGCCGCTGGAAAAGGTCGGCGT
>NZ_RZPL01000472.1:0-4590 GCF_004022805.1 Mesorhizobium sp. M7A.F.Ca.CA.002.04.1.1
GACCACAGGCTGGTTCGACACCAACCGTAGCCTCGCCGTCTCGCTGGTCTCGGCCGGCATGGGCGTGGCGCCGATGACGATTTCGCCCTTCGCCCGCTGGCTGATCTCCGCCTATGACTGGCGCACCGCCATGTTCGATATCGGCATTACCGCCTGGCTATTGCTGTTGCCGGCGGTGCTGCTGGTGCGCCAACCACCGAAGCCCGTCATGGCCGATACCGGCTCCGCGCCGGTTGCCGAAGGCGCCGGCCTGACGGTCGGCAAGGCGCTGCGCTCACCGCAGTTCATCGTGCTGGGGCTGACCTTCTTTGCCTGCTGTGCGGCGCATTCCGGCCCGATCTTCCATATGGTCAGCTATGCCATGCTGTGTGGCGTCGCCCCCATGGCAGCGGTCTCGATCTACAGTGTCGAAGGCCTGGCAGGCCTCGGCGGCCGGCTCTTCTACGGCGTGCTGGCCGACCGGCTGGGCGTCAAGCCGGTGCTGATCGCGGGCCTGGCGATCCAGGCGATCGTCATTGCCGCCTATCTCTCGATCAGCCGGCTTGAGCAGTTCTACATGCTGGCCGTTATCTTCGGTGCCACCTATGGCGGCGTCATGCCGCTCTATGCGGTGCTGGCGCGCGAATATTTCGGCCAGCGCATCCTCGGCACCGTGTTCGGCGCCGCCACCATGCTGTCCAGCCTCGGCATGGCGCTGGGCCCGCTTGCCGGCGGCATGGTGTTCGACGCCTACGCCAACTATTCCTGGCTGTTCATCGGCTCGGCTCTTATCGGGCTCGGCGCGGTCGGCATCGCCATCGCGTTTCCGCCGCTACCGCGCAGGGAGTTGCAGCCGGCTTAGTCCGCGTCGATTTCCACACCTTGCTGGCCAGGCGCGCAATCAGCCTGGCCCGTTCGGTTCACTGCGGATTCCCCCTTGCGCGAGGCAGCTTACGGCCAACGTTTGCAGGCAAGCGATCTCGACTGAGCTCGCGCATCCAGTCCACGCCAGAGAGGACACCCTGATGGTCGAACATCCGAGTGGAAGCGAAAGCAACAGAATTGCCGCAAGCGCTGTTACCGACGACGATCCGCGTCTTGCATTCATTTATCAGGAAGCAGTGAGAGGTCTCACGCAACAGCAAACCCTTGTGGAGAACATGAGCAGCCGCGCCGGCAGCCTTGTCTTCGCCACCGCCTTCGCAAACTCGTTGCTTGGCGGTGCGGCCCTTTCCAACGGGCTTGGGCCTTGGGACTGGATTGCGGTGGCCCTGCTGTTCGGCATTGGCGGGCTGATCGTCTTCATGCTTTGGCCCTACCACCAATACACATTCCGCTTCGATCCCGAAGAGTTGCTTGATCAATATGTCGACGGCGACAGGCCGACGACGATGTCGGCCATGCGCCGCGCGCTTGCGCTTCGCATCAAGGCGGACATGGCCGGCAACTGGCGAATTATCCAGCGGCTGCGGGTGGCGCTGCAGATTGCGCTGCTGTTTCTGCTGCTCGATATCCTGGCCTGGCTTTTGGCGATTGCAGGCGTTTGAGCCGGAGGGCACACGGGTCCGCCACGGCCCGGCGCTTGACGGACAGGCAACCCACGATGGATCGAAAAGCTTTCTTGAGCATTTAAGCTTTGGCTAATAGTAGCCCAGGAGAGAACCAATGAAAAAGACGCTGCTCATTTTGAGCCTGCTCATTCCGCTCTCGGCGTGCTCCCGTACAGAACAAGGCGCTGCCGTCGGCGGCTTGGGTGGCGCAGCGGTAGGCGCCGCGGTGGCCGGCGATCCTGTGCAAGGGGCGGTTGTTGGCGGTGCGGTTGGCGCGATAGCCGGGGCCGTCATCGGGCACGCCAGCGAAGCCGGCCAGTGCAGATATCGCGATCAGTATGGCCGGGTTTACGTTGCACGATGCCCGGAGGGTTACTGACCTGGAGGCGCGTGATCTCTTTCGATCACGCGCCTGCTCCGGAGGTGGGATAAGCGATGGGCTATCGGATCAAAGTACTGCTGGGTTGCTGGTTCGCCGTTGCCAGCGCTGCCGCGATGTATGCGGCATCCACCGCCGCGATCTCCGCCGCGCCTGTTGATGGCAAGACGATTGCCGATCACCTCTCATCGGTAAAGTCCATGTCCGGGGACTTCGTCCAGTCGGGTCCAAATGCGGAGAGGACCCGTGGCAGGTTTTTTCTACAACGCCCCGGCAAGATCCGATTCAACTATGCAGGCCAATCAGGGATCAGCGTGATTGCAGATGGCAAATCCCTGGTGGTTTATAACAGAAAGCTGAAGACATCGCGGCTTTATGCTCTCTCGAAGACGCCGCTTAAGCTGCTGCTCGACAATAAGGTCGACTTCTCCGGCAATCGCGTGAAAAGCATCAGGGACGATGGCGCCCAAGTTACCGTCAAGCTGGCCGACAGATCGACCTTCGGCAATTCGAGCATCTCCATGGTGTTCGACAGTAAATCTCTCGATCTGCGCAGATGGAGCCTCACCGACGAGAAGGGACTTACCACAACGGTGACTATATCAAATGTGAAGCAGGGCGTTCGCGCTCCCGAGGGTACCTTCGTGATCGATTACACGGCAAACCGTGAATTCAACACGACAACGAAATAGCCGAAGCCGCGGGCATATTCCCTGGGCCGGAACCAATGCGATCATCAGCGGTTTAGTCCATGAAGGGACCGGAACCGCAAAGGACGCGGCGCAATGATTGAAATTCACAGCATGGAAGCGGCCAAAGCCAGACTGCGTATAAGGAGAGCTGAGCACTCTTTGAAGTGCGCGAACGACTTGCTGGATGAGGAAGGTGGCGTCGCCCTCAATCTGGCATTGTGCAGCCGGATAAGGGCCGCGCAAAGGCACCTGATCGAGGCAAGGGCACGCCTGATGACGATCGATCCCGCCAGGACGAATTGACCCGCTGGCGGTCGCACGTCAACCCCTGAGCGATAGGTCTATCGTGGCGCAAGGCCCGGGCGGCTAAGGGGCGCTCGGTGTGGCGATGGTCCGGCCCTTACCCAAAAACCCGATCGCCCTGCTCGTCGACCAGTTGGATGCCCTTCTTGATCGAGATGTCGACGGCGTCATCGAGCCCGGCAAAGCGGTCGGCGCGGATGAATTTGTGTTCCTTCACCACGCCGTCGATCTCCTTGGAGACGACGCCGCAGGTCTGGTACTGGCCATCGGCCTTGTAGGGCGTGGCGCTGATCAGAAAGCCCTTGTGCTCGACCTGCTTGGCTGGCGCTGCACTCGTCGGCTCAGCCGTCTGGGTTCCGCCGCCGCCACCGCCGAAAAGACGCTTCAGAAAAGACATCGGACTTCCTCCAACAGCATTCATCCCGCACCATGTAGAGTGACGCGGGATGAATTTCACTATCGGTCCTTGGGCCAGCGGGCAAGGGCTGCGTCCGGTCGGCTGGACGAGCTTACTTGTGCGACAGCGCTTCCAGCGCCTCGGCGGCGGCTTCGAGGATGGCGATGGCCTCGGCCTGCTTGTCGGCCGGGGCGTCGACGAAGTCGCCCAGAGCCGCGCGCAGCCGGTGACGGACTGCGCGGAATTCGTCGCGCGCTTCCGAACGATCCCCGCGGCCGCCACGACGCCCGCCCTCTTCGCTCTCGTCGTTCCAGCCGAACCAGTCGCGCGCCTTGGCCATTTTGCGGCCGAAGCGCTCGAGATGGTCGAGCACGCCGTCGATCATCTCGCGGTTGTCGGCGAGATGCGCCTGGCCCGCCTCGGTGATCGAAAACACCTTCTTGTTACCGTCGGCGGCGGAGGCGGCATAGCCGGCCTCTTCCAGGAAGGTCAGCGTCGGGTAGACCACGCCCGGGCTCGGGCTGTAGATGCCGCTGGTGCGCTCTTCCAGGGCCTTGATGATGTCGTAGCCGTGACGCGGCGCTTCGGCCAGCAGCGACAGCGTGATCAGCTTGAGGTCGCCGTCGGCCAGCATGCGTCCGGCGCGGAACATGTCGCCCGGACCGCCGCGCCCGCCACCACGGCCGCCGTGGCCGAACGGGCCAAAGCCGCCGCCCCCTCTGCCACCGAATTTGCCGGCCATGTGCATGAACATGCGCTCGCCGAAATGACCGCGCCCGAAATGATTGTGTTTGTGCATTGATTGCTCCTTGAGTTGTATCGTACGATATATCTTAATTAGGCAAGTCAATCGATGGAGTCAAGATATATCTTACGATGTATCTGAATGCAGCACCAGCGGGCTCGATTTTCCAGTCTCGGCCGCTTCGTTGCGAACGGCGGCCACCGATAAATTCGGCTACCAGCGCCCCTTGCGCCGGTTCCAGGCATAGAGAAGATCGGCAAAGCGATCGTAGGCAAAGCGTGTCAGCGGCAAGGCAACCGGATTGCCGAACAGCGTCGCCAACCAGCCCTCGCCCGGCGTGACCTTCCATACCGCGATGGCGACATCGGCGCCGACCAGCAGTCGGCCCTCGGCATCGGTGGCGTGCAGCCGGCGGCGGATATCCTCAAGCGACGCGCCAAATCCGGCTAGCGCTGCCGGTTCAAGATTGATGTCTCGGAACTCGATCCGCCCAGCCTTGACCGCTTCGATCAGCCGCCGCTTCTGCCTGCTGATCCCGGCATCGC
>NZ_RZPL01000473.1:0-4588 GCF_004022805.1 Mesorhizobium sp. M7A.F.Ca.CA.002.04.1.1
CTTCATGGTCATTGTGGACGTGATCGGCGTGCGCCTTGTCTGACATCGGCGATACATGTGCCTCTGCCCTGACGATGCCGTAGCCGAGCCGAGCCACCTGCTGCAGCACCCTGCCTTCCGGCAACGCGCCGCCATGGCTGACCGTCATGCTGGCACCGGTCACCGAAACCGAGACATCGGCGACGCCGTCTAGGCGACGCACCGCCGTATCGATCTTGGTTGCGCAAGAGGCGCAATCCATGCCGCCGATCTTGAACCGCGTCTGCCTGATTTTTACCTGGTCGAGGGGCGCCGTCATCACATCACCTGTCTGTCTTGCCCGCGCGGCGTCGCCGCATGGGTCTTGAACGCTGATGTCAGGCACTGTAATTGCTCTAGTCACTAGAGCTTCAAGAGGCAATTCATGTTTTCGATCGGTGATCTCTCGCGCCGCACCGGGGTCAAGGTGCCGACCATCCGCTACTACGAGCAGATGGGCCTTGTTGCCGCACCCGAGCGCTCGGAAGGCAACCAGCGCCGCTATTCCAGGCAGGAGCTGGAGCGGTTGGCCTTCATCCGCCACGCCCGCGATCTCGGTTTCGCCGTCGAGGACATCCGCTCTCTGATCGATTTGAGCGGCCACCCCGAGCAACCCTGCGGCCACGCCGACAAGATCGCCGAGGAGCAACTGATCTCGGTGCGGGAAAAGATTGCCCAGTTGAAGCGGCTCGAGGCCGAGCTCGAACGCATCGCCACGTGCTGCAATGGCCAGACGGTCGGCGACTGCTACGTCATCCGCGCGCTGTCGGATCATGCGCTGTGCGCCGATGAGCATGGTTGAGATACATCCTACAGCTCGATCCGGAACCGCAAACTTTCCGCTCCGCCATAGGCGGCGTCCTCGAAAAAGCGTTCGACGAGCTTGCCGCCATTGGCCAGGATCACCTTGTGCGAGGCCGGATTGCCCGGTTTGGCGGTGATCTCGACGTGAGCCAGGCCGACCGCCCTCGCCTCCTCCAGCATCAGGCGCAGCGCCTGTGTAGCGTAGCCGCGCCGCCGCTTCCACGGCACCACCGCATAGCCGATATGGCCGAGCACATGCGGCGGCAGGTCCGACGTACCCTTCTGCCAGCGAAAGCCGATCGAGCCCGACGCCTCGCCGTCCCAGATCCAGCGGCGGAAGCCTGGCAGGCGCGGCACCTTTTTGCCGTCAGGCAAGGTGATCGGACCGCCCCTGGCCTGGGGATCATCGAGGTCGGCGAGAAAAGCCACGGGATCCCTTTCGATTGCCGCAAGCTGCTCGCGCGTCGCTTCCAGCAATCGCACATTGTCCGGCGACCAGCCGCGTTCGAGTGCCGCCTTGTAGGACGGCAGATGTTCGAACGCGGGTTTGACGATTTCGATCATGGTGCACCGGTGCAGACGCGATGCCCACAAAATAGCATGCTTGACCAGGGAGGCACGGTCCACCAAAGCGCGGCCCCATACGACAAAGGCCGCGCTCCCATCACTGGAAACGCGGCCCTGGCGTTGTGTCCTTGGGAGGACCGGCGATCCGGCGCGGCCGCGCCGGAGCACCTTTAGCGATCTCAGGCGATGTCGAAGCGGTCGGCGTTCATCACCTTGGTCCATGCCGCAACGAAATCCCTGGTGAATTTCGCCTTGGCGTCCGCCGACCCGTAGACCTCGGCAAGCGCGCGCAATTGGGCGTGCGAGCCGAAGATCAGGTCGGCACGGGTGCCGGTCCACTTGACCGCCTTGGTCTTGCGGTCACGCGCCTCGTAGACTTCGTCGGAGCCGGCGGCCGGATCCCAGACCGTGTTCATGCTGAGCAGGTTGACGAAGAAGTCGTTGGTCAACGTACCCGGCCGGTCGGTGAACACGCCGTGCTTCGAGTTGGCCGTGTTGGCGCCGAGCACACGAAGACCGCCGACCAGCACCGTCATTTCGGGTGCGGTCAGCGACAGCAATTGCGCCCGGTCGACCAGCATGGCTTCGACCGACATCGGCTGCTTGCCCCTGACATAGTTGCGGAAGCCATCGACTTTCGGCTCGAGCGCGGCAAAGGAATGGACATCCGTCTGTTCCTGCGAAGCATCCATGCGACCCGGCGTGAACGGCACCTTGGCCTCGTGGCCGCCATCCTTCGCCGCCTTCTCGACAGCGGCGACACCGCCGAGAACGATGAGGTCGGCCAGCGAGATCTTTTTCCCGCCGGTCTGTGCCGCGTTGAACTCCTTCTGGATGGCTTCCAGCCTGGCCAGCACCTTCGACAGTTCCGCCGGCTGGTTAACCTCCCAATCCTTCTGCGGCGCCAGCCGGATGCGTGCACCATTGGCACCACCGCGCTTGTCGGAATTGCGGAACGTCGAGGCCGAGGCCCACGCCGTCGAGACCAATTCGGAAACCGACAGGCCCGATGCCAGGATCTTCGCCTTCAGCGACGCAATGTCCTGCTCGCCGACCAGTTCGTGGTCGACCGCGGGGATCGGATCCTGCCAGATCAGTTCTTCCTTGGGCACGAGCGGGCCGAGATAGCGAACGACCGGACCCATGTCGCGATGGGTCAGCTTGAACCATGCGCGGGCAAAGGCGTCGGCGAACTGGTCCGGATGCTCATGGAAGCGCCGCGAGATCTTCTCGTAGGCCGGATCGACCCGCAGCGCGAGATCGGTCGTCAGCATGGCAGGCGCGCGGCGCTTGGACGGATCGTGGGCATCCGGCACGGTTCCGGCGCCGGCGCCGCCCTTCGGCGTCCACTGATGAGCGCCCGCCGGGCTCGTGGTCAGCTCCCATTCGAAGTTGAACAGATTGTCGAAGAAGTTGTTGCTCCACTTGGTCGGCGTCGTGGTCCAGGTCACCTCGAGGCCCGAGGTGATGGCATCGCCGGCGATGCCCGTGGCATGCTTGCTCGACCAGCCGAGGCCCTGCGCCTCGATGCCGGCGCCTTCCGGCTCCGCACCCACAAGCGAGGCATCGCCGGCGCCGTGGGTTTTGCCGAAGGTGTGGCCGCCGGCGATCAGCGCCACGGTCTCCTCGTCGTTCATGGCCATGCGGCCGAACGTCTCGCGAATATCGCGTGCCGAGGCCAGCGGATCCGGCTTGCCGTTCGGCCCTTCCGGATTGACATAGATCAGTCCCATCTGGACGGCGCCGAGATGGCCCTGGAGTTCGCGGTCGCCGGAGTAGCGCTTGTCGTCGAGCCACTTGGTTTCCGAACCCCAATCGACGTCCTGTTCGGGTTCCCAGACGTCGGCGCGGCCGCCAGCGAAACCGAAGGTCTTGAAGCCCATCGATTCCAGCGCGACGTTGCCGGTGAGGATCAGCAGGTCGGCCCAGGAGATCTTGCGCCCATATTTCTGCTTGACCGGCCACAGCAGCCGGCGCGCCTTGTCGAGATTGGCATTGTCCGGCCAGCTGTTGAGCGGAGCAAAACGCTGCTGGCCGGCCCCGGCGCCGCCACGGCCGTCGCCGATGCGGTAGGTGCCGGCACTGTGCCAGGCCATGCGGATGAACAGCGGCCCGTAATGGCCGAAGTCGGCCGGCCACCAATCCTGCGAATCCGTCATCACCTGGTGCAGGTCCTTGATCACCGCATCGAGATCGAGCGACTTGAATTCCTCGGCATAGTCGAACTCTTCGCCCATCGGGTCCGAAAGGTTCGACTGCTGATGGAGAACGCCAAGGTCCAGTTGGTTCGGCCACCAGTCACGGTTCGTCCTGCTGGAGGATCCGTGCGCAACGGGGCATTTGCCGGCACTGGGATCATCGGTCTGTGCGTCCATGTTCTTCTCTCCGATCGTGGCTGTGTTGAGCTGTTCAACTGCTGCGTGAACAGGGACACAAAAATGTCCCTGTAGGCGGTCCGTTTCATGGCTGGCGCGATGACCTGAGCCCGATACGCGACCGAATATGTTGGATGTCCTGTTGCTGCGGGCATGCGCCTCACCAGGCGGTCCCGGCTGCTCCTCATCTTCGTTACGACTCCTATAGCAAAGCCGCTTGATTAATTTAAGTTGGATTTCCTGATTGCAGCGATAAGATGACATTATGACAAACCTGACGCTGAAGCAGCTGCGTTATTTCGAGGCGCTGGCCCGGCACAATCATTTCGGCCGCGCCGCCGATGCCTGCTCGATCTCGCAGCCCGCCATCTCGGTGCAGATCCGGGAGTTGGAGGAAACGCTGGGCACGGAGCTTTTCCAAAGAGGCCCACGCCAGGTCCGGCTGACCAATTTCGGCGAGGAATTCGCCTTGCGCGTCCGCGACATCCTGCGCTCGGTGGATGAGCTGACGGATCTGGCCCGCGCCTCGCGCGACCGGCTGGTGGGACGGTTGCGCATCGGCGTGATCCCGACGATCGCACCCTACCTCCTGCCTGCCATCATCGGCAACCTCGCCCGCATGCATGACGGGCTCGATATCCACGTGCGCGAAACGCAAACGCAAAAGCTGATCCAGGAACTGGCCGACGGCCGGCTTGACGCGGCCATCGTCGCCTTGCCGGTGTCGGAACCCTCGCTGACGGAAATCGTGCTGTTTGCCGAGAACTTCGTGCTGGTCCGGCCCGGCGAGGACGAGGGAAAGCCGGTCCCCAACCGCGAAATGC
>NZ_RZPL01000474.1:0-4579 GCF_004022805.1 Mesorhizobium sp. M7A.F.Ca.CA.002.04.1.1
CACCTCACCTGCCCTGACGGTCAGCGAGATGTCGTGCAGCCGGTCGGCCCATGAGAGCTTGCGGGCCTCGAGCCTGGGGGCCGCGGCGGCAGGCACGGCCGTCGGCTTGGGCGGAAAGATATGGCTGTATTCGCGGCCGATCATCAGTTCGACCACCTCATTGTCACTCTTCGAGCCGGCTGGATAGCTGGCGACATTGCGGCCGTTGCGGAACACCGTGCACTGGTCCGCCAGTTCGGCGATCTCGTTCATGCGGTGCGAGATGTAAAGCAGCGCCAGCCCTTCCGCGCGCAGCCGCTTCAGCACCGCGAAGATCTTCGAGACATCCGCGGCAGTCAGCGCGGAGGTCGCCTCGTCGAGGATGAGGATGCGCGGCTTGCGTGCCAATGCCTTGGCGATCTCGACCATCTGCCGGCGCGACAATGGCAGGTCCTTGACCAGCGCCAGCGGGTGGATGTCGGCGGCGCCGGCACGAGCAAGTGCTTCTTCGGCGATGCGGCGTTGCGCCTTGCGGTCGATCATGCCGAAGCGTTTGGGCGGGTCGGAAATGACTATGTTGTCGGCAACGCTTAGCTCGGGGACCAGCGACAGTTCCTGGAAGATGCAGACGATGCCGGCCTTATTGGCGGCACCCGGAGAGGCGAAGGTCGCCTCGCGCCCATCCAGAGTCATGCGCCCCTCATCGGGCGCCACGACACCTGCCATGACCTTGATCAGCGTCGATTTGCCGGCGCCGTTTTCACCGAGAATGGCGTGAATGCTGCCGGCTTCGACAACAAGCTCGGCCTTCTCCAGCGCGCGTACACCGCCATAGCGCTTGGATATGCCTTCCATACGAAAGAGCGGAGCCGCACCGTCCATCGGCCCTCCCAGGGCGATTGTGGAATTGAGACAAACGCCGCGGCTCAAGCCGCGGCGCCAGGTGACAGCCAGCGATGATTTACTGGTTTTCCTTGGTCTGACCCATGATTTCCTGGGCGCTGAAATTGATGCCGCAGGTCGGGAAGGAATTGCCGACGAAGAAATTGTCGGATTCCTTGGGGAAGTAATCCGTGCCTTCCTTCATGTTCGGGTCTTCGGCGATCGCCAGCGGCAGCTTCACCTCTTGTGGCACGACTTCGCCTTCGAGTGCGGCGATCGCGGTCTTGATGGCGACGGCGACCTGAGCCGGGCCCGAGCCCGCGGACGAGCACTTCAGCCCGTCGGCTGAATGCGCGGCGCAGAACTTGCGGAAGCCGTTCTCGGTCTCGCCGCCAAACGGCACGAACGGATGCTTGGCGTCGATCATCGCCTGCACGATGCCCGTGTCGCCGCCCTGCCCGGTGATGCCGTCGAACGGACCGTTGGTGGCGATCGCATCCGCGGTCACCTTCTGTGCCACGCCGTCATCCCATTTGCCGGCGACTTCGGTCACGTCCCACTTCTTGCCGGACGCATCGAACACCTCGTGGATGCCGTTGTGACGATCGGTGTCGACGGAGGTGCCGGCGACGCCGCGCACTTCCAGGATCTTGCCGCCGTTCGGTATCTTGCCGACCAGCCACTTGGCCCACAATTCGCCAAGACCCTTCTGATCGACATTGACGTTGATGGCGTCCTTGGTATCGAGAATGTTGTCGAAGGCGACCAGCACGATGCCCGCTTCCTTGGCACGCTTGATGACCGGACCGAAGGCCGTCGGGTTCTGGGCGTCGGTGACGATGGCGTCATAGCCGGAATCGATGAAATTGTTGATCGCCGAGATCTGTGCCGGCACGTCCTCGCCCGTCGAGACGACCTTGAATTCCTTGATCTTGGCTTTGACTTCAGGTTGCGCGGCGTAGGCCTTGGCCGTCTGCACCATCTGGATGCGCCAGGTGTTGGCGATATAGCCATTGGCGAAGGCGATGCGGAACGGCCCTTCCTTCTTGGGATATTTGAAGAATTTGGTCTCTGCGCTCCACGGCGCGAAACAGTCCGCCTGAGCGGCGGGACCCGACACGATTTCGGGTCCGGCGGCCATGGCGGCCGAATTGAGCATGACGAATGCAGTGGCGGCAACGACGCCACCAACGAGTGACTTGATCATCGATAATCCTCCCGATTGCAGTTCTGATTGTTCGTTTCGCAATGCGAATTTTTCGCGCGATGGACCGGCACCTCCCGCCTTGCCATGCGCTTCCTCGGCCGCCCGTGATGGCCGACCCGGTACCTCCCTTGTCGCCGCCAGCGGGGCGAAAACTATCATATTATCCATAATAAACAAGTATTAGTTGTCGCTTATGTATAATAAACAGGTGCGACCTATCGTTCATGCAACTGCCTGTAGGAGATGGTAGCGCTACCAAATCGGCGTGTAAACCGGCATTCGCACAGTCGCTTCTGTGCGTTTCAACGCGCCGTGCTCTCGCGGCGCTTGAGCTCGAAACCGAGATCTACGATCCGTTGCTCCGGTCTTTTGCCGGCGATCGCAGCAAGCGCCATGGCGACGGCACGCCGGCCGATCTCATAACGATGGGTGCGGATGCTGGTGACCGAAGGAAACGCCACCTGCATCATGTCGAGATCGTTGAAACCGACGATGCCGATCGTCTTCGGCACCGCGATCGAGGCGCGATGGCATTCGAACAAGACGCCGAGCGCGATGTCGTCATTGTTGCAGAACACCCCGTCGAGTGTCGGCACCTTGGCCAGCGCGTCGCGGAACATCTCGCGGCCGAGCGACACGCTGGACAGCACCGGCGTGGTGGTGACGAGGCGCGGGTCGAACAGGCCCGCGGCCTCCATCGCCGCGCGATAGCCGGCAAGGCGCCGCTGCGAACGCGGATCCATGCGCGCGCCGATGAAGCCGATGCGGCGATAGCCGGCCTCGATCAGATGCTCGGTCGCCGCCCTCCCGCCATCGAGATGCGAGAAGCCGACCATCATGTCGACCGGATCGGGACCGGTTTCCATCACCTGCACCACAGGGCAGCCGGCACTTTCCAGCAGCTTTCGCGAAGCCGGCGTCTGATCGATGCCGGCGACGATCAGCGCCGCTGGCCGTTGCGAACCGAACAGCTGCAGCAGCCGCTCTTCCTCGAGGCCGGAATAGTGGGTGTTGCCAAGCTGGATGCGGAACGGGCTGGCCGACAGGCTGTCATAGATGCCGCGCACCACCTCGGCGAAGACGTTGTTGGTAAGCGACGGCACCAGCACGCCGAACACCTCGGCGCGCGCCGAGGCCAGCGCCCGGGCATTCGGGTCCGGCACGTAGCCCAGTTCGTCGACAGCGGCCTGGATCTGGCGGCGCAACTCTTCGGAGACACGCTCCGGCTCACGCAGGGCGCGCGACACGGTGATGGCGCCGACACCGGCCTTGCGCGCGACATCCGCGATGGTCGGGCGGCCGCCGCCCCGGCGCGTGCGCGGCTTGGTCAAAATCGAGTCCTCGCAAGATACAGATCGGAAGCCATCGCGCCCGCAGCCGTCATATGTTGGTCAAAGTGGGATATTTATCCGCGCGCTTCCTTCTCGACGCTAGGTCAATGTCCGCTCCCCAAAGAGAAAAATCAGCAGAGAAAGAAGACCAAACGAGACTAAAAATCCGGCCCATGCTCCAAACAGGAGCTTGCGAAGCGATCGGAATTCGTCAGCAACAAGAAATCTGTTGAAACGGCTATTCCTGCGGCCGGCTCGCTCGCTCCAACCAAGTGATCTTTCCTCAGTAGTGTCTACAAGCGCCCCGGTTCTGCCGAGCACCAGGATAATCGAATAGAAAATTGCGGCGGCGCCTGCGAGGCATCCCGCGGCGCAGGCCCACACCGCTATTGTTAGAAGAATGGGCTTACCGTGAAGATCGAGATGCATTTTGTGCGCCCGGAATAAGGCTTAAGCTGCAACCGTCAATGATCGCCGCGACCGCCACAATAACAGAACGATCGCCAGTATATTCAAAATATTCCAGGCAATGCCGTTCAGGAACGCAGCCGCATAAGAGCCGGTCAAATCGTAGATCCAGCCCGACATCCAGCCGCCGATCGCCATGCCGAAGATGGTCGCCATCATGACGATGCCGATACGCTGGCCGGCCTCTCTGGCCGGCATATAATCGCGCACGATGATCGCGTAGCAAGGCACGATGCCGCCCTGCGACAAGCCGAACACCAGTGACACCACATAGAGCGAGGCAAGCCCGTCGAACGGGATGTAGAACAGCAGCGACAGGCACTGCAGGACCGAGCCGATCATCAATGTCCACACGGCGCCGATACGGTCGGCGAGGAAGCCGGACGCCAGCCGGCTGACGACGCCGCCCGCCATCATGATCGACAGCATGTCGGCGCCATGTGCGACGCCGTAGCCAAGGTCCATGCAATAGGCGACGATATGCACTTGCGGCATCGACATCGCCACGCAGCAGCCGAGCCCGGCGACGACCAGCAGCACCTGCAAGGCCGCCGGCGACAGCGAGATCGGCTGCACCGACCGGCTTCCGGGCGAACCCGCGACGGCCGCCGCCGGGGCACCGCGCCGCAGCATCAGCACCAGCGGCACCATTGTCACCAGGCAGAAGATGCCGATTGCCGCATAGGTGAAGCGCCAGCCCTCCGCCTTCATC
>NZ_RZPL01000475.1:0-4562 GCF_004022805.1 Mesorhizobium sp. M7A.F.Ca.CA.002.04.1.1
TAGCCAAGGAGAACGAATATCGCATCCGCATGCTGATGCGCGAGGTCAACCACCGGGTGAAGAACCAGTATTCCGTCATCATCTCGATGATCCGGGAGACCAGCAAGCGGTCATCGACGCCGGCCCAGTTCGAACGTCAGGTGCGCGAGCGCATCATGGCGTTGTCGCTCTCGCATGACCTTCTGGTTTCCGGCGACTGGAAGGGCGCCACGATCTTCGAACTGCTGCTTGCGCAGGCCAAACCGTTCGGCAACGAGGAGCGGATCTCAATGTCGGGCCCTTCCCTGACGCTGAGCCCCAATGCCGTCCAGTACCTCGGCATAGCGTTTCATGAACTCGCGACCAATTCCGCTAAATACGGCGTCCTTTCGGCCGCAGAGGGAACGATAACGGTGCAATGGAAGGTAACCGGACTGGTCGGCCAGAAACAGTTCCAGCTGATCTGGAAAGAGAGAGATGGTCCTGAAGTACAGACGATCGGCCATGGTGGTTTCGGCAGCGTGGTGCTGCGGCGCGTCGCTCCAGCCGCGGTGAGCGGCACCGGTGTTCTCGAGCATGATAGCCACGGTGTCACCTGGACGCTGCAAGCACCGTTGACCCAACTTGAGGCCTCGGTTGACAGCGAGCACGTTGATCAGCGTGCGTTGGACCAGGTGATGAGCGGACACGAATTCGGAATTGTTCCCTGAACTTGGGCACTGGCAACAGGACTACGGCCCGCTATGTGTTGCTTTTATTGTACGTCCTGGCCTTCAGCCCTGTCGCAATATGGCGGGCATCAGCACCGGAGCCATCGCCGTGACCGTGACCGACCTCTATCGAGGCTACATCGCCTGCCTCAACAATCAGGACTGGCAGAAGCTGCATCGCTTCGTTCATGACGAGGTGCACTACAATGGCGACCGCGTCGGACTGTCGGGTTACCAGGACATGCTGGAGCGCGATTTTCGGGAAATCCCAGACCTCTATTTCGATATCCAGTTGCTGATCGCCGAACCGCCGTTCCTAGCCAGCCGGCTTCAGTTCAACTGCACGCCGAAGGGAACCTTCTTCGGGCTCCCTATAAACGGCAGGAAGGTGTCCTTCAGCGAGAACGTCTTCTATGAATTCCTCGACGACCGGATCAGGAACGTCTGGTCGGTGATCGACAAGGCCGCGATCGAGGCGCAGCTTTAATCCAGGTCGCCCAGAAAGCGACGTCTGCGCGGCAGCGCCCGTGGATCGTTCGTAAAAATCGATCATTCTAACGAAAATAATTCGTTGGAAAGATTGGTTTAGGAATGGCATTCTCCCGGCATACTCGCCTGGAGCATTGCATTGTCTTCCGTTTCCCACTTCGCGAACGATATTCCAAAAAGCGCGTTTCCTGCCGATGTCGCGCAAGGGCGAAAATCCCTTAGCTGGAATGGCATCGTCCCCGGCATCGTGCTGGTCACGATGATCACTGCCGTCGCCTTCTCGGCGCGCAATGTTTCCGGCTTCGCGCTGTTCAGTCCAATGATCCTCGCCGTCGTCGCCGGCATGATCTACTCCAACGTGCTCGGCACGCCCGTGCACGCCAAAGCCGGTATCGCATTCTCGCAAAAGCGCCTGTTGCGCTTCGCCATCGTGCTGCTCGGCTTCCAGCTGACGCTCGGCCAGGTGGTCTCGATCGGCGCTGGCGGCGTCGGCATTGTCGCGGCGACGCTTGGCGCCACCTTCGTTTTCACCATCACGCTTGGCCGGCTGATCGGCGTCGACGCCAAGCTGGCGCAGTTGATCGCCGCCGGCACCTCGATCTGCGGCGCTTCGGCCATCGTCGCCACCAACATCGTCACCGATGCGCGCGACGAGGACGTCACCTACGCCGTCGCCTCGATCACCTTGTTCGGCACCGTCGCCATGCTCGGCTTCCCACTCATGGCGCCCATGCTCGGCCTCGACCAGCACGCTTTCGGCCTGTGGGCCGGCGCCTCGATCCACGAGGTGGCGCAAGTCATCGGCGCCGGCTTTCAGAACGGCACCCAGTCCGGCGAGATCGCCACCGTCGCCAAGCTGACCCGCGTCGCCATGCTGGCGCCGATGGTCGTCGCGCTCGGCCTGATGGCGCGCGGCAGGAGCAGCAGTGAGGTGGCGGCGCGGCCGCCCATGCCGTGGTTCGTCGCCGCCTTCGTCGCTGTCGTGGCGTTGAACAGCTTGGTCACGGTGCCCACCGAGATGAAATCGGCAATGGCGCTCGCCACCACCATCATGCTGACCATGGGCCTGGCCGCCATGGGCCTGCAGGCCGACATCTCTCAGCTGCGCTCGCGCGGCCTGCGCCCGCTGGCGCTCGCCTTCTCGGCCTTCCTGTTCATCGGCTGCTTCAGCCTGATGCTGGTGAAGTTCGCCTGAGCTTGATCGCCGGCACGCAGACGGCACAAGCGAGTTTGGGAATCAAATCACATCGGCTACGGTCTGCCGCGCATCAACACGCGAGCCCGCACCCGATCCATGCCGTTTGTTCCCTTACCCTTCGTCGTCGCCCTGTCGCTGTTCATCCTGCTTTGGGTCGTCGCCAGCCGCCAGGATGAGGCAGCACCGAACCTGCCGTTTCTCGCCCTGATCCTTGTTGCAGCGTTGCAATCGGTGCTCACCGGACTGCGCTGGGGCTATGGCATCAGCGAAGTCGGCTATATCGCCCCCGTATCCGCCGCGATCATGCCGTCTCTGCTCTACGCCGGCGTATCGAGCCTGGTTCGCACCAGCGACCGCCGGTGGCCGGCCCTGCTGGGGCTCCACGCGACACCCGCGGTCATCATCATCATGCTGATAATCTTTTGGCGCGAGGCGATCGACGTGGCGCTGACATCAATCGATTTCACCTACGCCGCCGCCATTCTCTGGCTGCTTCGCTCCGGCGCCGACGGGCTTCGCCTTGCGCCCTTCGACGGCGCGGTCCCGGTCTACAGGGCCATCCTTTTCGCGGCAGCTACGCTGTGCCTGTCGGGAGCCGTCGACATGCTGGTGTCCTTCGATCTGGCGTCGGGACATGGCGCTCGCGCGGCAACCGTGATCGGCATCGGCAATCTTTTCATGCTCGTCATTGTCGGCATGGCGGCGGCTGCGGCCAGCCAAAGCCATGTCCCGCTCAATGCCGCCGAGCCCGTCGAGACTTCGTCCCCACCCGACGCCGGCGAGAACGCCGATGCGATCGCCAGGGTCAACGAGTTGATGCAGGAGAAAAAACTATATCGCGACGCCAATCTCAACCTCAACCGGCTTGCCCGGCGCGCCGGAATTCCAGCACGGCAGATCTCAATGGCGATCAACCGGGCCACGGCCAGGAACGTCTCGCAATATGTCAACGGACACCGCATCACCGAGGCCTGCCGGCTGCTGAGCGAGACCGATCAGTCCGTGACGGAGATCATGTTTGCGGTCGGCTTCCAGACCAAGTCGAACTTCAACCGCGAATTCCGCCGCGTCACCGATATGACCCCGCTCGCCTGGCGGGACCGGAACGCGCCTGACGCGGCGCCCTCGCTTGCGAACCGGCGGGCGGCTGAAATCGGCAGCGCCGTTCCGCACTGAACGGTACTCAATCGCGATAAAGCACGTCCTTGATCGCGATCAAGGTCGCGGACTTCGCTCCGATCCGCTGACATTGGGTCGCTAACACTGCAATCGAACATGACCGCCAGCTTGCCCGGACGCTGTAGCCTCCGGCCTTGCCACCTATAGGGCGCGTTCGACAACGGAGATTTCAATGAAATTCTGGACTATGCTCTGCGCCGTCGCTGTTTCCACGGCGCTCATGCAACACCCCGCAGACGCCGGCGACAATGTCGGCGTTCGTCAGTTCCCTGCCCCATCCAAGGAGCGCGGCATCGATCTCGATGTGACGGTCTGGTATCCCGCGCAACCGGGCGGCGAGATGGTTATATCAGGCGACACCGCGCTTTTCGCCGGAACGGCCGCCATGCGCGATGCGCCTATCGCTGGCGGAAAATTCCCGCTTATCCTGCTTTCGCATGGCGCTGGCCTGGCGGGAACCCCACACGCCCTGAGCTGGATTGCAACGCCTCTGGCCAGGCAGGGATTCGTCGTCGCCGCTCCCACACACCCGGGAAATACGGGGAAAAACAGATCCGCCGCCGAGACGATGAAACTCTGGTTGCGGCCCGCCGATCTCACGGCTGCCCTGACCGCGACGGCGAAGGACGCTTTCTTCGCAGGGCACCTCGAACAAGGCAAAGTAGGCGTCCTCGGTCTTTCCATGGGCGGCAACACGGCGCTGGCGATAGCCGGTGCCCGCATCGATCCGAAATTGCTGGCGGCCTATTGCGATACGGACCTGCTCAATGCCTCGCTCTGCGACTGGGTCAGGCAAAGCGGCGTCGATCTTCACGCCATGGATTTGCAGGCCGCCGGTCGGGACAACCGGGATGAGCGCATTCATTTCGCCATGGCGATCGATCCTGCCCCATCCGATGTCTTCGATGTCAAAAGCTTTGCCGGTATCAAAATTCCGGTCGCTATCGTCAATCTTGGCCGACCAGGAAAGATTCCCGTGACCGCCGACGCATCCGAGATCGCAAAAG
>NZ_RZPL01000476.1:0-4527 GCF_004022805.1 Mesorhizobium sp. M7A.F.Ca.CA.002.04.1.1
CCCTGGTGACGTCCTGCCGCATGATGACCGGCACAAAGGCCGGCCCCGATCCTGTGAGGACGATCGCCCTGCCGACCAGAACCGGTTCGGAGATGGGAGCCCACTGTACGGTCATGATCGAGGGCTCGCTTGTCTGGCGGCGGTTGATGCCTGTGAAATAGATCCAGTTCAGGCGCGAGATCGCTACGCCGTAGTGGTTGCCGGGCATTCTGGCGCCACCCTGGCCATCGCCCGGGGCCCACCGCGTCACCCGCCTGAAGGTGACCAGCTCGGCCTCACGTCGCAGGAAGGTGACCGAGCGCATCAGAAGGTCGGGGCGGCCGGGGACCGAAAAATAGGTGAAATAAGTGCCGCCGGCGATGGCGGGCGACGGCGGCCGCACCATGTTTTCGTACAGTGCCTCGCGCAGCGATGCATTGCCGTCGCCGTTGGCTGCGGGAATAGCCGGCTCGCGATACAGCTCGTTTTCGTCGATCTTGAAATAATCGCAGATCAGCCTGGCGGTGGTTTTGTTGGGCACCGCCTTGCCTTGCAGATAGCGCTCGAACTGGGTGCGATTGATGCCAAGCTCACGGCACACCGCGCTGACGGAAGCATGGCGCTGGACCAGCCGCCTGAGATTGGCGGCGAGATTCTCGCGAATTGGCACGACATCTCCCCGACAGACGTACGGACCAGTATTCAAGCGATAGCTTATATACACTTGCATGCCGTGGCGCTGGCGCGAAGATGGACCTTTGGCCAATAGGCAACGATCCCGTAGAGCGTAGGCTGTACGATTCTGACAGTCCGGCTATGCAAGCCGCGTAAATGGGCGTATTTCGGTGGCAAGAGCGACCTCGGATCGGCCTCTCGACATCCTGTAATGGAGGGCGGTTTGGATCATACCGACCTGGTCGAGCTTCTGGACTACACGCAGGCGCAATTGACGAAAATCCGCCAGGCGGTCGCGGCAAGCGATCACGCCGGTGCCATGTTCACCATTGATTGCCTTGTCGGAGCGGCGGCCGAGCAGACGAAGTGCAAGCTTGCAAGCCTGGAGCATGCCGGCTTGCCGATCGGCAAGGATGAGCCGATCGGCAGGGATGGGCCGATCGGCAGGGATGGGCCGATCGGCAGGGATGGGCCCATAAAAGGCGGTGCGGCACCGCCCGGCAAAGCGACATCGGGCAAGCCGGATGCCGGCGGCAGCCGCTCCTGATCAGGCCGCGCCGATCTCGCCGATCAGCCTTGCATATTCGGCCTCGGCTTCGCCGTAACTGCCATTGGCGAGTTCCAGCAGCCCGGCGCGGTCGCGAATGACGATCTCGCCCCGTTTCGAGCGAATCAACGCGCGGCC
Organism: Mesorhizobium sp. M7A.F.Ca.CA.002.04.1.1; assembly: GCF_004022805.1. Classification (NCBI taxonomy): domain Bacteria; kingdom Pseudomonadati; phylum Pseudomonadota; class Alphaproteobacteria; order Hyphomicrobiales; family Phyllobacteriaceae; genus Mesorhizobium; species Mesorhizobium sp. M7A.F.Ca.CA.002.04.1.1. Next base: position 1,340 of record NZ_RZPL01000476.1, read on the forward strand.
TTCGAGCAATTGAAGCGCGACGGTGACGCCTGGCCGCCTGACACCAAGCATGATGGCCAGGAATTCGTGGGTGATGGCGAGATGTTCGCCGGGCACCCGGTCGTCGCACATGAGCAACCATCGCGCCAGCCGCTCCTCGAGCTTCAGCCGCGCGTTGACGAGCGCGGTGCAGCCGGCCTGGGTTTGTAGTGCGTTGACGAAGCGCAGCAGGAACATGCGCAAGGTCGTACTTGCCTCCAAAGCTGCCTTGAAAGCGCCGGCTTCGATGCGGATCGCTTCGCCTTCGAGTTGGACAAAACAGGCATGCGGCGCACGGTCGTCGCCCATCACCAGGGAGTATCCCGTCATGCCTTCGAAGCCGATGAAGCCCACTTCGGCCTCTTGGCCGCTTGCCGTGCTGGCGACCACCGAACCAATGCCCTGTTCGATGAAGTAGACGGCCTCGATCGGAACATTCGGGGTCACCAGCATCATGCGCAATGGCAAGTCGCAGCGCTGCATGTGCGGCTCGAGCAACGCCAGATCATCCGCAGGCATGCGCCGCAGCAATTGGTTTCGGTACGGATGGTTCCCGTCGGGATTGGGTTTTTTGTCGGGATCAGAGTTTTTGTTGGGATCAGACATGGCGTGGCCCAATGCAGGGCAAGAGCCATCCAATCTCCCAGCCGTCCGTGCCCGTAAAAACGTGAGGACGATGGCCTATGTATAGGGGCTCTGAACGCAGAAAGATATCAATGCGATATGAAATTCGAAGCACGGCGCCCCCCAACGCCTGTTCGCATATGAAAAGATCGGCCTGAATGTTAGTGTCGGAAACGTACCAAACGCCATTTGGTACAAAACCGACATATTTCATGAGAGCGCCGGATCACGCCGATAAAATCCGCTGGCCAATGAAAAGCGCCATGTCGCGCTGGGCCTGGGGACCGTTCGAAGAAGGGGGAGGACCGGGGGGAGAATTGTACGATAGTTACTGTGATGAAGGCCGATGTTGACTCTTGCTCAGCCCGATTTCATTTTTTGACCCACAGCGTCTAAAGCGCATCGCGTTTGATCCGATTTATGCGATGCGCTTTAGGGTCTTTGTTTATGCATGTCGTTCTCCCAAAGCCGAGGTCACTTTTGGACGACATGCATCAAAAGTGGCCGCTGCTCCGAAAGGGGCTTCTTATGTCGAGCCTTCGTAAGCGCAATCCCGGTCTCCATCCTTCCGATCTGCAACTGTGCCAGCGCGTCTTCGATCGGGTCTGCCTGGAGCGCAAATTTGATCGCATGTCGGGGGAGTCGGACGTGCAGCTTCTGGCAGCCACGGTGTTTTCGCTGTTCCAGAATGGCTGCCGCAATGAAGGCGAGTTGCTTGAGAGTTTCAGGCGGACCCGCCAATGACCAAGGCCAGGATCACGTCCGCGGCACCGGCCGAAAACGAACCTTACGACGCTGCGGTCTTCGCCCGGAAATACGGCATGTCGCGGAAGGCCGCGGAGGTCGTGCTGTCCGCGAATGGACCGTCCAGAACAGCCTGTGACGCTGCCGCCCGCTCTTTTATGGAAGCGGTTGCCCGCAGAGCGAAGAGCAGCCATAAACACTGATGCTGCGCCTTGAGCGACTGCCGTCTCGCCGCCGACCCGCGGGCGCGTCCAATGCTACCTTCATCGAACACCGTGAGGCGTCAGCCTGTCGGGCCGATCGGACCGGTCACTCCTGAAGTGGCTTGCTGCGCCGTCACGGCGGAGAGTTTCTGCCGTTTGAGCAGCATCGGCTTTTCATAGATCTTCTTCATGGTCACGGCCTCCCTCCGCAAAGTTCGATTGCGGCAGCGTCATCGCCGGCCGCGCTCCTGTCAAGCGGACCTGGTCGAGGGCCGGCCAACCCGAACGAAAATCCACGCCTCAATTCCTGTCGGCCGGCTTGGAACGCATGCGCGAAACCGTCTCGCGCTCGGCGCGTTTGGAGCGCAGCGGCGGCAGGTCGCGGTCGATCAGGTCCATGTCCTCCAGCACCATATCGCCCATGCGCTTGAAGGCGATGTCGAGCGCGCCGGCGCGGTGAGCCGAGCGCAGGAAGCCGGGCAGGGCGCGCACCGGATGGTCCCGCGCCAGCGGTTCTTCGGGAAAAACGTCGCTGGCGGCGACGATGTGGCCGCTCTTCACCGCCGCCATCAGCGCCGGGAAGTCCACCACGCCGGCGCGGCTGAGCAGGATGAAGGCAGCGCCCTTGCGCATGCCGGCAAAGGCGTCGGCACCGAGAAAACCCTGGTTCTCGCTGGTCACCGAGGCAACGACGAAGATGAAGTCGCTGGTCGACAGCACCTCGTCGAGGGAGGCCGGCTCGACGCCATTGTCGATGAGGATCGATGGCGGCAGCCATGGATCGAAGACTTTGGTGCGGGTGCGGAAGCCCGACAGCAGCCGGTTGAGCGCCCGGCCGAGATCGCCGAAACCGATGATGCCGACATCGGCGCCGGACAAGAGCCGCGCCGTCTGGTTGCCGTCGCCGCCCCACAGTTCCTGTCCCTGGCGGAAGGCGAGGTCGGCATCGACGATGCCGCGGGCGAGATTGAGTGCCATGGCAAGGCCAAGCTCCGCGACCGGCTCGGCGAACACCAGGCCGGTGGTGACGACATGGATGCCGCGCGCGAACAACGTCTCGTAGGGCATATTGTTGATGAGGTTGGTCTCGACATTGAAGACGCAGCGCAGTGTCTTCATCCGATCGAGCGTTTCGGGCGATATGGGCGGCTGGCCGATGATATAGCGCGCCTCGGCCAGCACGTCGGCCGGCAGTTTCGCGACGCCGTCAGCGGTCGTCTCGACGATGCGATAGTGCGCCTTGAGCCGCGCCAGCTGCCGGGCTGTGAAGATCAGGTCGAGCGTGCGTGGTTCAGGCGCACTGATGACCAGCGGCAAGGCGCTGTTGGACATGACTATTCCCTCTGTTCCCCAATGGCCAAAATACCTTGGATGAAACGATTTACAACATCGCGCGGCCGAGGAGAGCGGGATTGGCGCTGGGATGAGGTGACCTGTCGGAGCCGATATGTGCCGGCAATGCAACAGTGAAGAATCGTTTGACCGCGATGGCGTGGATACGACGTAAGAACCAGTAATGGCACAATTGACATGGGGCAGGGAATTGGTTCTGCTGGCGCCGTATCAATTCGGAGGGCACTTTACAGTGAAGAAATACGA
>NZ_RZPL01000477.1:0-4527 GCF_004022805.1 Mesorhizobium sp. M7A.F.Ca.CA.002.04.1.1
GCCTATGGCATTCCCGACGTGGTCGGCAAGGCGAGAGAAGACTATGCGGGCAAGCGCATCCTGGTCATCGGCGGCGGGCACTCGGCCATCAACGTCGCGCTGGCGCTGATGGAGTTGCAGGATGGCGTGCCTGGCACCGAAATCTTCTGGGCGCTGCGGCACGCCAGCATCGAGAGATTGCTCGGCGGCGGGCTGAACGACCAGTTGCCGGAACGTGGCGCGCTCGGGCTGGCCGCCAGGCAGGCGATGGCGGACGGCAGGCTGAACATGCTGACGGGCTTCGCCGTCGACCGCATCGAGACGCAAGGCGAGAAGCTTGCCGTCGACGCCCACCTCGCCGGCAAGCCGTTCAGCATGGCCGTGGACCGCATCGTCGTCACCACCGGCTTCAGGCCAGACCTGTCGTTCCTCGGCGAAATCCGCATCGCGCTCGATCCCGTCGTCGAAGCGCCGCCGGCACTGGCGCCGCTGATCGATCCGAACTTCCACTCATGCGGCACGGTTCCCGCGCATGGCATTGCGGAGCTCGCGCATCCCGAACCCGGTTTCACCATCGTCGGCTCGAAATCCTACGGCCGTGCCCCGACCTTCCTGATGGCGACCGGCTACGAGCAGGTCCGCTCGGTGGTGGCCGATATTGCCGGAGACCATGCCGCGGCCCGCGAGGTGCGGCTGGTGCTGCCGGAGACCGGCGTGTGCAGTGCCGTCGGTGTCGCGACGGTATCGGAAAGCGCCGGCTGCTGTGGCGGGGCTGCTCCCGCCGCTGTCGATGCCTGCTGCGTCAGGGATGCGGACGCCAAGGCACCCGGCGCATCGGGTTGCGGCTGCGCAACCGATGCCGAGCCGAGAAGAGCCGTATCGGCCGGCATCGATGCCTGACCGGTCCGTCCTGCGCAAGGCGATCTGGGCGCTTGGGCTGACCCAGATCATCGGCTACGGCACGCTCTATTACAGCTTCTCGATGCTGGCGCCGGCAATGGCACGCGAGTTCGGGCTCACGGAAGGCTGGGTATTCGCAGCCCTGTCGGCCTCGCTGTTTGCCGGCAGCCTGTTCGCGCCGACTGCCGGGCGGTGGGCCGACCGCTTCGGCGCCGGCCGCCTCATGACCGTCGGCTCGGTCGCGGCGGCTGTGGCGCTGGCGCTGTGCGCCGTCGCACCCGGCCGCGTGAGCTTCGTTCTGGGATTGCTGGCGATGGAACTGGCCTCCAGCTTCGTCCTCTACAGCGCTGCCTTCGTGTTGATCGTGCAGGTCGGGGTTCCCCGGCCGCAACGCAGCATCACCCATCTGACGCTGATCGCCGGGTTTGCCTCTACCCTGTTCTGGCCGCTGACCTCGGCGCTGCATGCGCATCTCACATGGCGCGAGGTCTACCTTTTGTTCGCCGCTCTCAATCTCGGCCTATGCCTGCCGATCCACGCCTGGCTGATGCGCCTGTCGCGTCGCCACGCAACGGTCACGCCGCATGAGCGCGGCTCCGCCCCCGATGAAGCGGGAATGCCGCTCGATGCGCGGCGCGGCCGGGCCGCATTCCTGCTGATGCTGGCGGGGTTCGCCACCGAAGGCTTCGTGCTGTCGGCGATCCTCATCCACATGGTGCCGCTGACGGCGGCCCTTGGGCTCGGCACCGCAGGCCTCTTCGTCTCGACCCTGTTCGGGCCGGCGCAGGTCGCCAGCCGGTTGATCAACATGCTGTTTGGCGGGCGGCTGCAGCAGACGCACCTTGCCGTCATTGCCGCGTCACTGCTCACGGCCGGGCTGTGTGCGCTGTTGCTGACCACGCCATGGCTGCCCGGCGCCTTCGTGTTCGTGTTCCTGTTCGGCCTCGGCTCCGGCCTCACCAGCATCGTCGGCGGCACCTTGCCGCTCGAACTCTTCGGCCGCGAAGGCTATGGCGCGCGGCTGGGATGGGCGAGCGCTGCCCGTCAGTTCACCTCGGCCTTTGCGCCGTTCGCGCTCGCCTTCATGATGGCGCGGACATCGGTCGCCAATTCCCTGTGGGTGCTGGTGGTCGTCGCCGCGAGCGGCGTCATCGCCTTCCTCGCCATCGCGCTGCTCAGGCGGCGCGGCGGCCCGGCAGCGTTTGCGATTGGCGGCAGCGCGGAAGAGGCGACCTGACCGCCCGCCTTTAGTGCCGCAGAATCTTGCTCAGGAAAGCGCGGCTGCGGTCGGTCTTGGGGTGTGAGAAGAACTCGTCGGGCGTGCCGCTTTCGACGATGGCGCCAGCGTCCATGAACACCACGCGCTGGGCGACCTTGCGGGCAAAGCCCATCTCGTGCGTCACCACCATCATGGTCATGCCTTCCTCGGCGACCGCGACCATGACGTCGAGCACTTCGGAAATCATCTCGGGATCGAGCGCCGAGGTCGGCTCGTCGAACAGCATGATTTTGGGCCGCATGCCGAGGCAACGCGCGATCGCCACGCGCTGCTGCTGGCCGCCGGAGAGCTGTGCTGGATAGGCATTGACCTTGTCGGCGAGGCCTACCTTGGCCAGCAATTCGCGGCCGGCCTTTTCGGCTTCGGCACGCGGGATCTTGCGGACATGGATGGGGGCGAGCGTGACGTTTTCGAGTGCCGTCTTATGCGGGTAGAGGTTGAACGACTGGAAGACGAAGCCGATCTCGGTGCGCAGCTGGGTCATGTTGGTGGCGGGGTCGCCCAGGCGCTGGCCGTCGACGACGAGATCGCCGTCCTTGATCGCCTCCAGGCCGTTGACGCAGCGGATCAGAGTGCTTTTGCCCGAGCCGCTCGGGCCGCAGACGACGACCACTTCGCGCGGTTCGACGCTGAGCGTGATGTCCTTGAGCACGTTGAGCGAGCCGAACCATTTGTTGACGCCGCGAAAGTCGATCATGCCGGTTTTGGCAAGGCCCGTTTTGGTCATGTTTTCTGGACCTTTGGGGTTGGAAGTCACAACTGCACCTCGGCATGCGCCGCGCCCATGCGCTGCTCCAGCCGGCGGGCCAGCATGATCAGCGGATAGCAGACGATGAAATAGCCGACGCCGACGAGGAAGAACACCAGCAGGCCGTTGGGCACACGCTGCACCACCAGCCAGCCGACGCGGGTGAGGTCGGTCAATCCGATGGCCGAGACGACAGAAGAATCCTTGATCAGCAGCACATACTGCCCGACCAATGGCGGCAGCACGATGCGCATCGCCTGCGGCAGCACCACCTGGCGCATGCGCTGCCAGCGCGACAGGCCGGACGCCAGTGCCGCCTCGACCTGGCCTGTCGGCACCGAGCGGATGCCGGCGACGACGATCTCGCAGATGAAGCAGGCAGCCAGATTGGTCAGCGCGATGATGCCGGCGGTGAAGGCATCGAGTTCGATGCCGAACTCAGGCAGGATGAAGAAGATCAGGAAGATCTGCACCAGGAACGGCGTGCCGCGGATCAGGTCGACCCAGGCCCCGATCAAACCCGAGATCAGACGGTTGCCGCCGGTCCGCAGGATGCCGAGGGCGAAGCCGAGCAGCGTGCCGAGCACCAGGCTGATCAGCGACAGCAACACGGTCATGCCGAGGCCGCGCAGGGCCAGTGGATAGGAGCCGGCGAGGCTTTGCAGTTGTTGCCAGATCATGTCCGCGCCCCCGCTGTGCCGAGCCAGCGGCTGGAGAGCCCAGCCAGTCCTTTCAGGCCGTAATAGAGCAGCAGATAGAAGGCGGCGATGGTGAGGAAGCCTTCCGCCGGCATGAAGCGGTCGGAGGCGAGCAATTGACCGGCGCGTGTCAGTTCCGAAACCGAGATCAGCGACAAAAGGGCGGAATCCTTGACCAGCACGATCGCCTGGCCGAGCAGCGGCGGGATCGTCACCTTGAAGGCTTGCGGCAGGACGACAAGGCGCATGCGCTGGACATAGGTCATGCCCGAAGCGACGCTGGCCTCGACCTGGCCGCGCGGGATCGACAGGATGCCGGCGCGAATGATTTCAGCGATATAGGCGCCGCTGTTCAGCGACAACGCGAGGATGCCGACGACGAGTTCCGGCAGAACGAAGCCGAGCCGGGGCAGGCCGAAATAAAGAAAATAGAGCTGCGCCAGCAAGGGCGTGGCACGCACCGCATCGATATAGGCCTTGGCCGGGGCGCGAAACAGCCAGCCGCGCTGCAGATTCATGGCGCACAGCACGATGCCGACGATGAGCGCGCCGACAAAGGACAGCGCCGACAGCCAAACGGTCGTGACCAGGCCCTGTCCGAACAACGGCAGGTATTCGACGATGGTGCGGAAACTGAAATTTTCGAGCATCGTTGGGTGAAATCCCCAGAGCGCAGGCAACGACAGATGAAACGAAATTCCGGGCGGCTTCGCGGCGTTTAAGATGCGCGCGAAACCGCCTGGATTTATCGCTGCTTAGTGATCCTTCTTCCAGGCGTCGGAATTGACCCAGTAGTCGAGGTTCTTCTGCAGGCGGCCGTCGATAGTGACCTGGTTGAGGAACAGGTTCATCCAGATCAACAGGTCCGGCTCATCATAGCGGGTGGCGAAGGCAAGCGGCTCCTTCGACAGAAGGTCCGGCAT
>NZ_RZPL01000478.1:0-4514 GCF_004022805.1 Mesorhizobium sp. M7A.F.Ca.CA.002.04.1.1
GTTGGATGCCGGCGGATTGACGACACCGGCGATATGGCCCGACCCCGCCATCACATACTCGACCGTGCCGCCGAAATATTTCGAGCCGAGGAACACCGAAAGCGCCGGCGCGATGTGATCTTCCTTGGAGGCGAGGTTGTAGACCGGGATGGTGATGTCGCCGAGCGAGACCGTGCGGCCCGCCAGTTCCATCGTGCCTTGCGAAAGGTTGTTCTCGAGATAGCAGTTGCGCAGGTAGAAAGAGTGGTTGGCTGCGGCCATGCGGGTGGAATCGGCATTCCAGTAGAGCAGGTCGAAGGGCAGGGGATCCTTGCCGCGCATGTAGTTGTTGACGACATAGGGCCAGATCAGGTCGCCTGAGCGCAGCATGTTGAAGGCGGTCGCCATCTTGGTGCCGTCGAGATAACCCTTTTCGCTCATCGACTTTTCCACTGCCGCGACCTGTTCTTCGTCGACGAACACCTTCAGGTCGCCGGCATAGGTGAAGTCGACCTGCGTGGTGAAGAAGGTCGCCGACTTGATGCGGTCGTCGCCCTCTTGCGCCATCAGCGCCAGTGCCGCCGCCAGGAGCGTGCCGCCGACGCAATAGCCGATCGCGTTGACGTCGCGTTCGCCGGTGGCCTTCTCGACCGTGTCGAGGCCGTATTGCAGACCCTCGCGGATATAGGCTTCCCAGCTCTTGGTGCCGTGGCGCTCGTCCGGATTGACCCAGGAGATGACGAACACGGTGTGGCCCTGTTCAACCGCCCAGCGAATGAAGGATTTCTGCGGGTTCAGATCGAGGATGTAGAATTTATTGATCCATGGCGGGCAGATCAGCAGGGGCCGCTTGAGCACCGTCTCGGTCGCCGGTTCGTACTGGATGATTTCGGCGACGTCGCTGCGGCCGACCACCTTGCCGGGAGTGGTGGCGATGTTCCTGCCGATCTCGAAGGGCGAGTAGTCGGCCTGCCGCAGCTTCAGGTCGCCCTTGCCGGCGGCGATGTCCTCGGCCAGCATCTTCATGCCGCGCACCAGGTTTTCGCCGTTCGAGGCGACGGTTTCGCGGAACAGTTCCGGATTGGTCAGGATGAAATTCGACGGCGAGATGGCGTTGGACACCTGCTTGACGTAAAAGCCGGCCTTGTGGCGGGTGTGCTCGTCAAGACCTTCGGCGTGCTCGACCAGATCGGCCGCCCAGCGCGAGGTGACGAGATAGGCCTGCTTGAGGAAATCGAAGAAGGCGTTGCGGCCCCATTCCGGGTCGAGGAAGCGCTTGTCGCCGCGCTCCGGCTTGACCGCGTCTTCGGTGTCTTGCGCGGCGTTGCTGGTGCGCTGAATGGCGTTGGCCCAGACCGTCATATAGCCGGAGAACAGCCGCGTCTGCGCTTCCAGCGCGCGCTGCGGATCGGCAAGCCAGTATTCGCTGAGCTTGGAAAAGGTCTTCACCATATCGACGACGGGCTCGGCCACATGGTCGCGCACGTCGCCTTTTTCACGCGGCTCGGCCCAGGCGGAAGCGGCCTTGCCGGCCTGCTCGATCATGCGCGCCATGTTCAGGGCGAAGCGTTCCGGGTCCTTCACCAGATATTGCTCGACGGTCGAAGGCTGGTCATCTTCCGCTTTGCCCGAATCGGGTGTTTTGGACATGGTTGGCGGGGTTCCTCCCGAGGCCTTTTCTTGACATATTAACATGGGACATCCGACCGGGCCAATCTCGCTCTACCTCGGCTGCCAAGGAAACAATATGACGATTAATATTGGCGAGACTGTTTTTTTCGGTGCCGGACGTTTTTGCCGCATCGGCGCGGCGATCGTCCTCATCGGCATTGCCGGGTGCTCGAGCACCAACACGAATGGCCCGACGCCTGTCGCTGTGGGTGCGGGACCGAAGGATACCGGCACCTTCCCGAACCTGAACATCAAGCCGCAAGTGGCGGCGCCGCAGTTCACCGAAGCCGAGAAGAACGCCAAGCTCGCGCAATTGAAGGCGGATGAGAATGCGCAGGCGGCAAAGGGCGGCGGCCCCAAGGTCGTCAACCAGGCGGCGCTGACGGATCTGGCCAAGAAGCATGGCGACGAAACGCTGAAGCAGATCGAAGCCAAATGCGACCCCGCCCTCGACCCTACCTGCAAATAAGTATATAGCGCGCGCCCAACACCCCTTCGCTGTCTGGAACTGCCATGGAAGAATTTCACAAGGTTCGCCGGCTTCCGCCTTACGTGTTCGAGCAGGTCAACCGGCTCAAGGCCAGCGCCCGATCGCGTGGCGCCGACATCATCGACCTCGGCATGGGCAATCCGGACCTGCCGACGCCCAAGGCTATCGTCGACAAATTGTGCGAGGTCGTGCGCGACCCGCGCACGCATCGCTATTCCTCGTCGCGCGGCATTCCGGGCCTGCGCCGCGCCCAGGCCGCCTACTATGGCAGGCGCTTCGGCGTGAAGCTCAACCCCGACACGCAAGTGGTGGCCACGCTCGGTTCGAAGGAAGGCTTCGCCAACATGGCGCAGGCGATCACCGCGCCCGGCGACGTGATCCTGTGCCCGAACCCGACCTATCCGATCCATGCCTTCGGCTTTATCATGTCGGGCGGCGTCATCCGCTCGCTGCAGGTGGAGCCGGACGACGGTTTCATTCCGGCGCTCGAGCGCGGTGTCAAGCATTCGATCCCGAAGCCGCTGGCGCTGATCCTCAACTATCCGTCGAACCCGACAGCGCTGGTCGCCTCGCTCGATTTCTACAAGGATGTGGTCGCCTTCGCCAAGAAGAACGACATCATCATCCTGTCCGACCTTGCCTATTCGGAGATCTATTTCGACGGCAATCCGCCGCCTTCGGTGCTGCAGGTGCCTGGCGCGATCGACGTTTGCGTCGAATTCACCTCCATGTCGAAGACCTTCTCCATGCCCGGTTGGCGCATGGGCTTTGCCGTCGGCAACGAGCGGCTGATCTCGGCGCTGACGCGGGTGAAGTCCTACCTCGATTACGGCGCCTTCACGCCGATCCAGGTGGCGGCGGCACACGCGCTCAACGGCGACGGCGCCGACATCGCCGAGGTACGCGACATCTACCACAAGCGCCGCGACGTGATGGTCGACGCCTTCGGCCGCGCCGGCTGGACCATTCCGGCACCGGCGGCATCGATGTTCGCCTGGGCGCCGATCCCGGAGCCGTTCAAGCATCTCGGCTCGCTCGAATTCTCCAAGCTGCTCATCGAACATGCCGACGTGGCCGTGGCGCCCGGTGTCGGCTTCGGCGAGCATGGCGACGAATTCGTGCGCGTTGCTCTGGTCGAGAACGAGCACAGGATCCGGCAGGCGGCGCGCAACATCAAGCGCTTCCTGTCGACCAGCGCCAAGCAGCCCAACAATGTCGTGCCGCTCTCCGCTCACCGGTAAGCTTGCCGCACGCAAATTCGATCTGACTTTGAGGGACGTCGCCGGACATGGCTGAAGCATTGCGTGTTGGAATTGCCGGCCTCGGCACGGTCGGTGCATCGGTGGCGCGCGTGCTGCGCGACAAAGCGGTGGAACTGACCCGCCAGTGCGGCCGTGACGTGATCGTCACCGCCGTCTCGGCGCGCGACCACAAGCGCGATCGGGGCGTCGATTTGAGCTCTGCAAAGTGGTTCGACGATCCGGTCAAGATGGCCCAGACCGCAGAAATCGACGTGTTCGTCGAACTGATCGGCGGCGACGAGGGCCCGGCGCGCTCATCGGTGAAGACGGCACTCGAAGCCGGCCGTCACGTCGTCACCGCCAACAAGGCGCTGCTGGCCAAGCATGGCGTGGCGCTGGCCGAGATCGCCGAGAAGAAGGGCGTGCTTCTCAACTACGAGGCGGCGGTGGCGGGCGGCATTCCCGTCATCAAGACGATGCGTGAGGCGATGGCCGGCAATTCGGTCACCCGCGTGTTCGGCATCCTCAACGGCACCTGTAACTACATCCTGACCCGCATGGAGGCCGAGGGCATCTCGTTCGATGCTTGCCTGAAGGACGCGCAGCGGCTGGGCTATGCCGAGGCTGATCCGACCTTCGACATCGAGGGCCACGACACGGCGCACAAGCTGTCGATCCTGACCAGCCTTGCCTTTGGCACCAGGATCGCCGCCAACGACATCTACATGGAAGGCATTTCCAACATCACCCAAGCCGACATCCGCGCGGCCGCCGATCTCGGCTACCGGATCAAGCTGCTGGGTGTCGCCCAGCGCACCGAGAGCGGTATCGAGCAGCGCGTGCATCCGACGATGGTGCCGACCGCATCGGTCATCGCGCAGGTGCATGGCGTCACCAATGCGGTGGCGATCGAAACCGACATTCTGGGCGAGCTGCTGCTGTCCGGCCCCGGTGCGGGCGGCAACGCCACCGCATCGGCCGTCATCGGCGACATCGCCGACATCGCCAAGAGCCGGCCAGGCTTCCAGCATGGTCCGGTCTTCGGCCGGCCGGCCAAGGAGCTGAAACCCTACAAGAAGGCGCAGATGCGCAGCCATGCCGGCGGTTATTTCATCCGGCTGACCGTGCACGAC
>NZ_RZPL01000479.1:0-4514 GCF_004022805.1 Mesorhizobium sp. M7A.F.Ca.CA.002.04.1.1
TCCGTCGCCAGCGGGCCGCGCTCGGCGATCTTTTCCGCCCACGCCTTTGCTTCTTCGTGTGCGTTGCCAGTTGCGACCACCCGGTCGACGATGCCCAGGGCGAGTGCCTCGGGGGCGAGAAGGATCTCGCCGCCCAGCGCCATGCGGCGCACCGTCTGCGCGCCGAAGCGGCGCACGGCGCGCTGCGTACCGGACCAGCCGGGCACGACGCCAATCGAGGTTTCCGGGAAGCCTAATTTCACTTGTGTTTCCGCCACGCGCAAGTCGCAAGCCGCAGCCAGTTCCAGGCCGCCGCCAAGCGCATGGCCGGACAGGACGGCGATTGTCGGCTGCCGCAGCCGCGCCAAGCGGTCGAAGACGCGGTGGCCGTAGCGCACCCACTGCACCTGGAAATCGGCGGCACTCATCTGCGCCCAGGCTTCGACATCGCCACCGGCGCAAAAGCCCTTGCCTTCGCCGCGCAGCAGCACGACGCGGACGCCCTCGGCCATCTCGGCCGCGTCGAGCGCCGTCTCTAGCGCCCGCAGCATCGGAATGTCCAGTGCGTTGAATTTCTCCGGCCGGCGCAGCGTGATGGTACCGATGGCGCCATCCTGCTCGAAGGTGACGAGAGGCTCAGCCACGCGCGCCTCCGACCGAGGCGCCGCCATTCAGCGACAGGCCTATCGGTTGCTCCTGATAGAGGGCTGCCGGTGTCGTCTTGAGGTCCCTGGCAACGGCCAACGGAATTTCCGACTGGGCCAGCACATCACGCTGCAGATCGATGCCGGGTGCGAGTTCTGTGACGACCAACCCCTCCGGCGTCAGCTTCATCACGCAGCGTTCGGTGACATAGGTGATGTCCTGTCCCTGCGCCACCGCGCGCTTGCCCGAAAACGAGATGTGCTCGACTTCGTTGACCACCTTCTTGACCTTGCCCTCGTGGTCGATGCGGATGCCGCCATCGGCCAGAGACAGCTTGGCGCCGGCATTGAAGAAGCCGGAGAAGACGATCTTCTTCGCCCGTGCGGTGATGTCGACAAAGCCGCCGGCGCCGGCGGTGACATGCGGCCGCGCCGAAAGCTTCGAAACATTCACAGAGCCGTGTCGATCGATCTGCAGGAAGGACAACAGCGAGGCGTCGAAGCCGCCGGCCTGGAAATAGATGAACTGGTGCGGCGAGGGCATGAAGGCGTCGGCGTTCGATGAGCAGCCGAATTTGAAGTCGAGCAGCGGCACGCCGCCGACCGCGCCCTGTTCGATCACCCAGGTAATTTTGCCGTGCTGGCCTTCCTCGAGAAGGATGCGCGGCACATTGGCGGAAATGCCGAACCCGATATTGACGGCCATGCCGTCGCGCAACTCCATGGCGACGCGGCGCGCGATCACCTTCTGCACGTTCATCTCCGGCGTGCGGAAGCTCGACAGCGGCCGGAAGATTTCTCCCGAGATCGCCGGGTCATAGGGTGTCAGCGTCGTCTGCAACTGGTCGGGCGCAACGACGATATGGTCGACCAGGACGCCCGGCACGCGCACGTCATGCGGTTTCAGCGTGCCGTTCTCGACGACGCGCTTGACCTGCGCGATGACGATGCCGCCATTGTTGCGGGCGGCGAGCGCCTGTTCCAGTCCGCCGAGATAGGCGCCCTCATGCTCGTAGGTGAGGTTGCCGCGCTCGTCGGCCGACGTGGCGCGGATGATCGACACCTGCGGCACGATAGAGCGGAAATAGAGCCATTCCTCGCCGTCGAACTGCTGCACCGAAACGATCGGCTCGCTGGCGGCGGCGTTCATGGCGCAGCCCTGGTGGCGCGGGTCGGCGAAGGTGTCGAGACCGACTTTGGTCAGCACGCCCGGCCGCTTGGCCGCGGCTTCGCGGTGCATATCGAACAGGATGCCGGACGGCACGTTGTAGGCGGCGACCGAATTGTCGCCGATCATCTTCCAGATCTGCGGCGGTTCGGAAGAGGAGGGGCCGGACGGGTAGGAGCCGCACAAGGTACGCTTCAGCAGTCCCGGCTTGGCCAGATGGTCGATGCCTTTGATGCCATACATGTCGCCGGCTGCGATCGGGTGCAGCGTGGTGATGTTCTTCGGATGGCCTTCTGCGTCGAAGCGTTCGCCGATCGCGGCGAGCACCGCATCGGGGCAGCCGAGGCCGCTCGACGAGGACACCGACACGACCATGCCGTCCTTGACCAGGCCGGCTGCCTGCGCTGCGGAGACCACCTTGCTCAATTCACACTCCCGAGCTTAGGCTCGATTGCGACCGCCTTGCCTGATTTCGCGGTTTGCAATGCTGCTTCGACTGACGCCGATGACCAGATGCTGTCCTCGCCTTGCGCGCGGATGGCGTTGATCATGAACTGCCTGACGATCGTGCTGGCACCGATCAAGCTCCATTTGACGCTCATGCAGCGCCTCCCGAACCGGCCGCCCTGTTTCGAATGCGGCGATCCGGGCCGCAGCTTTCCCTGACCACCAGATTGACCGCGCCGATATGGTCTTCGGCCCGTGTTGTGCGTGACTGGATCATTTTCAACATGACATGGGCGGCGCGTTCGCCGAGGCCCGCCGAGTCCACCGCGACGCTGGTCAGAGCCGGCATGTAGTGCTCGGCCTCGGCCACATCGTCGAAGCCGACGATGGCGAAATCAACTCCCGGCTCAAGCCCGCGCTTGCGCAGCGCCAGCATGGCGCCAAAGGCGACGGCGTCGTTGAAGCAGAGTGCCGCGGTCGGCGGTTCAGCCATTGCGAGAGCGGTTTCGAGGCATGCGATACCACCTCTGCGGCTGGTCTCTCCCTCGACGACCAGAGTGTCGCGGTCGGAGATGCCCTGCGTCTCGCAGGCTTCGCGAAATCCGCCAAGCCGCTCGTGATAGACGACGAGATCGGACGAGCCGCCGAAGAAGACCAGCCGGCGATGTCCCTTGCCGATCAGATGAGCGGTGGCGAGATAGGCGCCGCGATGATTGTCGGGCGCGATGACCGGAATGCGGCTCTCGGTCAGCCGGCGCATGGCGAAGACCACCGGCAGACCTGCCGTCTCGATCCGCCTGAAGGCGCCCGGCGTCGTGCCGCG
Source organism: Mesorhizobium sp. M7A.F.Ca.CA.002.04.1.1 (assembly GCF_004022805.1). Lineage (NCBI taxonomy): Bacteria > Pseudomonadati > Pseudomonadota > Alphaproteobacteria > Hyphomicrobiales > Phyllobacteriaceae > Mesorhizobium > Mesorhizobium sp. M7A.F.Ca.CA.002.04.1.1. The sequence continues at coordinate 3,062 of NZ_RZPL01000479.1, forward strand.
AGCCGGCGACACGATGAGGCCGGCGACGCCTTGCTCCATCAGCGACTTCAGCACTTCTTCCTGGCGCACCGGATTTTCCGCCGTGTTGGCGATGAACGGCACGATGCCGGCCGACTGGAAGACCCGCTCCATGCCAACCGCCAGCTCCGCGAAGAAAGGATTGGTGAGATCGTTGATGACCATGCCGATGACGTTGGAGTGCGCCTTGCGCAGATTGGCGGCGCCGCGGTTGTAGACGTAACCGACATCCTCGATCGCCTTGCGCACCTTGCTCGCTGTTTCGGGCCGGATCAGTCCGCTGCCCTGGAGCACGAGCGATACCGTCGATTTGGACACGCCCGCTTCGCGGGCGATGTCGAATATCGTCGCCTTGGCCCGGTTGGCCATCCAGATGCATCCTCCCGACTGCAGGCCCAAAACTATTGGAACGTTCTAATCTCTGCTCCGCTCGTGAGTCAATCGGGATTTTTCCCGCGCCTCGAACATCGATTGTGCGTACTCAAATGGCATGCTTCATAAGGCTTTCCTGTTGCAATGCAGCATTTCATCCTGCAGGGAGTTCGAATCTTAAAGGTCCTTGATTTATTGGAACGTTCCATTTAGTAGCGTTGTGAAGGGAGCGATGGATGGACATTTCCTTGCCTGGTGAGGGTGGCGGCAGCACCCGGTACACGCTGGTCGGCGAGCCCGTGCAGCCTGACATCGGCGCGCGATTTTCGCGTATCGCCTATGCCGCCGCGCACGTCGTTGCCGATCCGCTCGCCATGACCGATCCGTGGTCCAGACCGGTGATCGACTGGGAGAGGACGATGGCGTTCCGTCACCATCTGTGGCGGCTGGGCTTCCGCATCGCCGAAGCGATGGACACGTCGCAGCGCGGCATGGGCTTCGACTGGGCAAACGCGCAGGAATTGATCCGCCGCTCGATCGCCGAGGCGCGCACGGTCGATGGCGCCGATCTCGCCTCGGGCGCCGGCACCGACCATCTGGCGCCCGCCGCCGCCAAAACAATCGATGACGTCATCAAGGCCTATGAAGAGCAGTTCGCTTTAATCGAAGGGCTCGGCGGCAAGGCGATCATGATGGCCAGCCGGGCGTTGGCGGCAGTTGCCAAAGGGCCGGACGACTATGTCAGGGTCTACGACCGCATCCTGTCACAGTCCTCCGGCAAGGTCATCCTGCACTGGCTGGGCGACATGTTCGATCCGGCGCTCAGGGGCTATTGGGGCAGCGAGAATTTCGAGGTCGCTCTCGATACAGTCGTTGCCATCATCGAATGCCACGTTGGCAAGGTGGAGGGGATAAAAATCTCACTGCTCGATGCCGGCAAGGAGGTCGCGCTGAGGAACCGTCTGCCGGACGGCGTCGTCATGTTCACCGGCGACGATTTCAATTATCCCGAACTGATCGCCGGCGACGAGAAAAGGCACTCGCACGCATTGCTGGGTATTTT
>NZ_RZPL01000047.1:0-15312 GCF_004022805.1 Mesorhizobium sp. M7A.F.Ca.CA.002.04.1.1
GATATGGACAGCGCCCGTCAAGAATGTTGTTCTTTCAGTACTAAAGCTCACATTGCATATGAAGAGCGCTAAAATCAAAAGCACTGTGTCAGTCGCTGGAAGCCCCAGGGTTAACCCTCTGCCCGTCAGCAGGCTGGCGGCTGCGACCGCCGGTATTGTCAAACCGATTGTGGCGCAAGCGGAACCCATCGCGACATTCAAACCGCGTTGCAGCTCATTGTTGAGTGAAGCGCGAACCGCCGAAATGGCCTCCGGCATCAACACCAGCCCGGCGATCATTGCCCCCACAATACTGTCAGCCTGGGTCACCTGGTAGGCAACGAGCGTATCTTCGACGCTTGCCGCGACCTGCTCGGCGAGCATGACAATGCCGATCAGGCCGGCCATCAGCAACAGAGCGCTGGCAAAGACGCTTTCGTGAGGAGCAGTCCGCAGCGAAACGCCGTGGGCCTGCCCTTCGACAAAGTCTTCTCGGTGGCGGACAGTCTGCGCGAACACAAAACTTGCATAAAGCAGCACCGAAAGCACGCTCACAAAGCCAAGTTGAGCTGCCGAAAATGTGCCCGGCCCCGTAGCTTGTGTGTAGGTCGGCAGAATAAGCGTCATGATGGTCAGCGCGATCAGAACCGCCAAATATGCGCTGGTCCCTTGTCGAACAATTGCCTGCTTGCGATGGCGCCAGCCGCCAAGCGCAAGACACGTGCCGACGACGCCGGTAGATGCAATCATCACCGTTGAAAAGACGGACTCACGTGCAAGCGTAGGGTTGTTCTCTCCATGCAGCATCATGGAAACGATGATCGACACCTCGATTGCCGTCACGGCAAAAGTCAGCACCAATGTGCCGTAGGGCTCTCCTACACGCCGAGCCACCGCCTCGGCGTGGTCGAGCACCACGAAAATGGTGGTGAACATGATCGCACTCGAAAGCGCTCCGACGAGTATCCTGACGCCCAGCGAACCTTCGTCCGCCGACAGCCCGCCTGCCCTGACGGCGACAGCCATCACCAAGGCGGCCAGCGGCATCGCATATGAAGTCACCGAACGTCCGAAACCGCTCATGCAAGCCCCTGCGCGCTGCTGCGAACCGTGGCTGCATTCGCGCACCGACAGATCGAAGCGTTCACCCGTTCACGCCGTCTTCTGCGTCACCAAGCCCAGTTCCTCCACCATCGCCTCGCGCATCAGGAACTTCTGCGGCTTGCCGGTCACCGTCATCGGCAATTCGGTGCGGAAGCGGATGTGGCGGGGGATCTTGTAATGGGCGATCTGGCCGGCGCAGAAGTTTCTGACCTCCTGCTCGGTGGCGATCTGGCCGGGCTTGAGCACGATCCAGGCGCACAGCTCCTCGCCATATTTGGCGTCGGGAATACCGAACACCTGCACCTCCTTGACCTTTGGATGGCGGTAGAGGAATTCCTCGACCTCCCTGGGATAGACGTTCTCGCCGCCGCGGATGACCATGTCCTTGACCCGGCCGACGATGTTGCAATAGCCCTCGGCGTCGATGGTGGCGAGGTCGCCGGTGTGCATCCAGCCGTCGGCGTCGATCGCCTCGCGGGTCTTGTCGTCGTCGTCCCAGTAACCCTTCATCACCGAATAGCCGCGCGTGCAAAGCTCACCCGGTACGCCGACCGCAACTGTAGCGCCATCGGCATCGACCGCCTTGACCTCGACATGGGGGTGGATGCGCCCGACGGTCGAGACGCGCTTTTCCAGGGGGTCGTCGACGCCGCTCTGGAACGACACCGGGCTGGTCTCGGTCATGCCGTAGGCGATGGTCACCTGTTCCATATGCATCAGCGACACCACCTTTTTCATCACCTCGATCGGGCATGGCGAACCGGCCATGATGCCGGTGCGCAGGCTGGAGAGATCGAAGGCGGAAAAATCCGGATGATCCAGCAGAGCAACGAACATGGTCGGTACGCCATAGAGCCCGGTGCAGCGTTCCTGAGCCACCGCCTTCAGCGTGGCGCCGGCGTCGAACCCTTCTCCCGGGAAAACCATGGTGGCGCCTTTCGAGACGCAACCCATCGTGCCCATCGACATGCCGAAGCAGTGGTAGAGCGGCACTGGTATGCAGAGCCGGTCGTCGGCGGTCAGCTTGATCGCCGAAGTGACGAAATTGCCGTTGTTGACGATGTTGCCGTGGGTCAGCGTCGCGCCCTTGGGGGCTCCCGTGGTGCCTGAGGTGAACTGGATGTTGATGGCTTCGCCCGGCTTCAGCTTCTCAGAGATGCGGTCGAGGCTGTCATGCTCGTCACGCCCGGCCATGGCCAGCACATCACCGAAATTGAACATGCCGGGCGAGTTCTCGTCACCCATGCGGATGACGATCTTCAACGCCGGCAGTTTTTGTGCCTTGAGCTTGCCCGGCGTGGCCTTGGCGATCTCGGGTGCCAGCGTCTCGATCATGCCGAGATAATCTGACGTCTTGAACCTGGCAGCGGTGACCAGCGCCTTGCAGCCGACCTTGTTCAGCGCATAGTCGAGCTCGGTCAACCGGTAGGCCGGGTTGATGTTGACCAGGATCAGGCCGATGCGGGCGGTGGCGAACTGCGTCACCAGCCATTCCCAGCGGTTGGGCGACCAGATGCCGACGCGATCGCCCTTTGCCAGGCCCAGTGCCAGGAAGCCGGCGGCCAGCGCATCCACCGTGTCCGAAAGTTCGCTCCAGGTGAAGCGCTTGTTCTGGTCGACGAAGACGGCGGCGTCGAGCGTGCCATATTTGCTGACCGTCTCGGAAAACAGCGCGGGGATGGTCTTGTCGAGCAGCGGCACGCTGCGTTCGCCAGAGACATGCGCCCTACCATCGACGGGTGCGACGAAGACACCGCCCGCTCGCGCTCCGCGTCCGCGCAGATTGCTGGCATTCTTCAGCTCGTCGAGATTGACCGGCATCGCTCTCTCCTCCCGGGATTGGCCGAGCCTATCAGCCTGAGGGGGTGGTGAAAATCCCGGCGATAGTCGTGGCAGGGCAACGATCCGGCCCACGACGCTTCGGGGCCTTCGTTGGTTGATGAACATCAAACGCAAAAACCCGCCTGGGCGGCGGGTCACTGGCGCAAATCAGCACCATAGGTAAAAATGTAGCATAGCTGCTCTCACCAGTCAAGGAAATAATTCCTATACAGGAAAGCCCCGGCGCAAGGCTACCGACACCGCGGGACGGCCGCCGTCAGGGTTTTCAAGCCGGGTTCGGAGCCGTGAGGGGCAGCGGGCGAAGGCCCGCCGCTATCCGACCGCAGCCGCCATCTTCGCCGCGATGTCGCGCAGGACCGCTTCATCGGCCGCCGCCCGTGTCTTCCTGGACGCCACGAGACAAGCCTGCGAGCGAAGGACGAGGCCATCGCCCAGCACCTTGAGATGATTGGCGCGCAGCGTCGAGCCGGTGGTTGTGATGTCGACGATGACATCGGCCAGTCCGGCCGCCGGCGCACCTTCGGTGGCCCCCAGGCTTTCGACGATGCGATAAACCTGGATGCCGTGCTTCTGCGAGAAGAATTGCTGGGTCAGCCGCCAGTATTTGGTGGCGATGCGCAGCCGCCGGCCATGGCGCTGGCGAAAATCGGCAGCGACGTCGTCGAGGTCGGCCATGGTGTCGACATCGAGCCAGATGTCCGGCACGGCCACCACGACATCGGCATGGCCAAAACTGAGACGGGCGACGATTTCGGCGCGGCTCTCCCAGTCGGCAAGGTTTTCACGCACCAGGTCCTCGCCGGTGATGCCGAGATCGACGGCACCCTGGCCGATCTCGCCTGATATCTCGGAAGCCGACAGGAACACCACTTCGACATCGTCCAGGCCCTCGACGCGGGCGTGGTATTTGCGCTCGTCGCCGGGCAGGCTGACGGCTAACCCGGCTTTGGCCAGCACGTCCAGCGCCTGCTCTTTCAGGCGGCCTTTGGACGGGATCGCCAGCGTGATCATGGCGCCGTCTCCCGCAATGCCTCGATGCGGTCGAGCCAGACCGAAAAGCCGACGCCGGGGATCGGCGTCTTGGCGCCAAGCAAGGTCAGCAGCCGGTCATAGCGGCCGCCGCCGACCAACGGCCGGTCGCCATTGTCGGCCGCGATTTCGAAAACCAGGCCGGTGTAGTAGTCGAGCGGGCGGCCGAACGCGGCGTCGTAGCGGATTTTATCGGCCGGCAAGCCATGCGCTTCGATCGCCTTGGCGCGGGCTGCGAACTTTTCCAGCGCGACATCGAGTGACAGACCGGCGTCGGCGGCGAAGGTCTCCAGCGCCTGGGCCGCGCGATCTAGCGGAACGTCGATCGCCAGAAAATCCTTCAGCGCGGAAAACGCCTCGCTCGACAGCCGAACGCTGCGCAATTCGGCTTTCTCGATCAGCCGCCGGGCAATGTCGGACGGCGCGCGTCCGGCGGACGCCGACAGGCCGGCCTCTTCCATGCCGCTGGCGATATGGGCGGAAAGACCGTCCAGATCACCGTCGAGGACCAGAGCGGCGACCGGACCCGAGAGCTGGCTGTTGCGCGGCGGGTTGGCAAGATCGGCGAGTGCCGCCTCAAGCATCGGCGACGAGCCGAACGCGCGGGCAAGACGCATGCGCCAGCCGCGCGGCAGGCCAAGGGCGGCCAGCACCGCCTCGAAAATGGTCTGGTCGCCAAGCGTGATCGCCAATGCCTGGCCAGGCAGCACCAGCGACAGCAGCGCATGCGCGTCGGCCACCGAGCGGGCATCCGCTTGCGCGGTATCGCGGTCGCCGAGATCCTCGATGCCGGCCTGGAAGAACTCGTTGCCGCCTTCGCGGCGCTGGCGAAACACCTCGCCCAGATAGGAATAACGGCGCGGCGTGCCGGCCTGCGAACTTATGTGGTCGAGGCAGACCGGAATGGTGAATTCCGGCCGCAGGCAGAGCGTCTGCCCCGTTTCGCTTTCGGTGAGGAAGATCCGGCGGCGCAAATCCTCGCCGGCCATGTCGAGGAACGGGTCCGCCGGCTGCAATATGGCGACCTCGACGGCGTGCGTGTTGCGCGTGGCGAAGAGGTTGGTGATGTCGGTGGAGATGGCGGGGGTGCGGGAGGTCAACTTGCTGACCTCAGTGCTGCACGACCCTCTGGTCCCAAACCAGAGGCGCCAACGCGGCCTCTACTTGCCACGCGCCCTCTCCTCAGCCTGCGCCGCCAATATCTTCCTCACCTCGACGACCAGCTCGCCCTCCGCCACAGTCACCTGTGCCGGGCGCGCCGCGCGCCATTCGGCGTTGTCTGATATTTCGGCCGACATGCGCGCGCCTTCGATCAGGTCCTTGATCTGCAGCTCGCCCTTGGCGCGCTCGTCGCCGCCCTGGATGATGGCGACCGGACAGCCGCGACGGTCGGCATATTTGAGCTGCGCCTTCATGCCGGCGCCGCCGAGATACATTTCGGAACGGATGCCGGCGGCGCGCAGCTCCGCCACCATCTTCTGGTAGCGGCCGAGGCTGTCGGTGTCCTTGTCCATCACCAGCACGACGACCGGCGCAATCACGTCCGAGGCATCAAGCTTGCCGAGGTTCTTCAGCGCGGTCATCAGCCTGGAGACGCCGATGGAAAAACCGGTTGCCGGCACCGGCTCGCCACGGAAGCGCGAGACGAGGCCATCATAGCGCCCGCCGCCACCGACCGAACCGAAGCGCACGATCTGGCCGTCTTCGTTGGGGATTTCGGCCAGAAGCTCGGCTTCGAAGACAGGGCCGGTGTAGTATTCGAGGCCGCGCACGACCGAGCGGTCCATGGCAATCCGGTCTTCGTCATATCCGGCCGCCCTGACCAGCGCTTCAATCGTGGCGAGTTCGCCGACGCCTTCCTGGTAGATCGCGTTCGAACTGACCATGGAATCCTGGCCGGCCTGTATAGTCCTCGCAGTCGCGAGAAGAACCGCCTCGGCTTGCCCGTTGTTCAACCCGGCGCCCTTGGCGAAGTCGCCTTCGCCCTCCTTGCCGCCGTCCCAGCGGCCCGGGCCAAGCAAAAGCTTCACGCCTTCCGGCCCGAGCTTGTCGAGCTTGTCGATCGCACGCAGCACCGTCAGCCGGCGGCCGGCATTCTCCTCGCCGCCAAGGCCGATCGCCTCCAGCACGCCATCCAGCACCTTGCGGTTGTTGACGCGGATGACGTAGTCGCCGCGCTTGATGCCCAGCGCTTCCATGACGTCGGCCATCATCATGGCCATTTCGGCGTCGGCGGCCACACCCGGCGTGCCGATCGTGTCGGCATCGAACTGCATGAACTGGCGGAAGCGGCCGGGGCCGGGCTTCTCGTTGCGGAACACCCAGCCTGAGCGATAGCTGCGGTAAGGTTTTGGCAGCCGCTCGTAATTCTCGGCGACATAACGCGCCGTCGGCGCGGTCAGGTCGTAGCGCAGCGACAGCCACTGGTCGTCGTCATCCTGGAAGGAGAACACGCCTTCGTTCGGCCGGTCCTGGTCGGGGAGGAATTTTCCGAGCGCATCGGTGTATTCGATCAGCGGCTGGTCTGCCGGTTCGAAGCCGTAAAGCTCATAGACCGAGCGGATCGTCGCCATCATCTTCTCGACGGCGCGGATGTCCTCGGCGCTGCGGTCGGCAAAGCCGCGCGGCAGTCGCGCTTTCGTCTTTTCCGATTTATCGGCCATGGGGTGTTTGCTCGGCGTTTTATGATGCTTGCAGGTCGGCAATGTTGCGATTTTCGCAACGCGGGTGTCCTAACCGAAGAGGTCGGATGCGGCAAGGGTCAGACCTCTGGCGCTGCCGATGAGAGAAGGCGACGCCGCACCTCCTTGAAACCAATCCGGACCGCAAATGAAACAATCCCGCCATGCGTGCGGCATCGTGCCGACACAATCGCCGCCGATAAAGCGCGGGAATGAGGGGTTCGCGGCCATGACCAGCACAGCAAGATTCCATGCCATCGACAGCGATGCCGGATTGTCCGCACGCTTGCGCCCGGCCGACATCAACGTCCCGAAAATGGTCAGCCAGGCTGCCGGACCGTTCGAAGTACCCGCCGACACCGGCAAGGGACCATCCATGCGCGACGCGTTGATGACCGGCCTGCTGGTGATCTATCCGACCCTGGCCACGGTGGTGGCGATCGTCGCCGGCCTGGTGCTGGCCAGCGCCAACGGCACCTGAGCCTATTTCGGCCGCCTGAAAGCCTTCCGCTGCTTCTCGACCTCTTGGCGGCAGGCGCAGCCCTCGAGGTGGTCGTTGACCAGGCCCATGGCCTGCATGAAGGCGTAGACCGTGGTCGGGCCGACAAAGCTCCAGCCGCGCTTCTTCAGCTCCTTCGAGATCCGCACCGAGACGGCCGTTGTCGGGTTCGCGCGCAGATGGGCGAGGTCGACGATTTGCGGCCGCTCGTCCTTGCCGGGTTCGAACTTCCAGAACCAGGCGGCCAGTGAGCCGAATTCGTCCACCATTTCGCGGGCGCGCCTGGCGTTGTTGATGGTCGAGACGATCTTGCCGCGATGGCGGATGATGCCGGCATTGCCGAGCAGGCGCTCGACATCCTTGTCGGTGAAGCTTGCTACCTTGTCGAATTCGAAATTGGCGAAGGCTTCGCGAAAATTCTCCCGCTTGCGCAGTATGGTCAGCCACGACAGGCCCGACTGAAAGCCTTCCAGGCAGATCTTTTCGAACAGCCTGCGGTCGTCGGCCACAGGCCGGCCCCATTCATGATCGTGATAGTGCAGATAGTCGGGCAGATTGCCGTGCCAGAAGCAGCGCGCGACACCGTCGGGGCCGGCGAGCAGGCCGGTGTGTTCCTTGTCCATAGGCCAAAATCCGTTCGTTAACGCGCTTTGCGCGGCATTTACTGCGGCTTTACCAGATTCGTGAACCCGGCGGTAACCACACCAAAAGGTTTACTGACAAAGCCGCATTTTACGCATTCCGATTCATGTTTCGGTTGCTGCTTGCGCGCCAATGATCGCCGAACCGGGAGGACGTTTCCACCCGTTTGTATCAGACGATCAAGGTGCGTTACGATGAAGACAGTGTTGTTTCCCGTGCTCGGCGCCGTGGCTGTGTTTGCCGCCGGCGTCACACCCTCAACCGCCGGCGACCGCTATGCCGACAGGCCGCCGGTGATGGTGAGCCCCGACCTTTCCGCACCCTGGGTGCTGCAGCTTGGCCATGCGCCCGGCATCGTGCGCCAGAACCGGCAGGTGGTGCAGCAGCAGCGACGCCTGCGCCCGGCGCAGCCCGACCGGGTGCAGACGGCGGCGGTGCAGCCGCCGGCCAAGCGCATGGTCGCGCGTCCCCAGATCAACCCGATCTACCTGCCGCAGGAAGTCGACTATGACGGAGGCCAGAAGCCGGGCACGATCGTCATCGACACCACGCAGAATTTCCTCTTCCTGGTCGAGAAGAACGGCAAGGCAAGGCGCTATGGCGTCGGCACCGGCAAGCCGGGCTTCGAATGGTCGGGTACGCACAAGATCACCAACAAGCGCGAGTGGCCGGACTGGCGCCCGCCGGCGCAGATGATCAAGCGCGAAGCCGCCAAGGGCCGCTATTTGCCGACCTATCTTGCCGGCGGCATGGAGAACCCGCTTGGTGCCCGTGCGCTCTACCTCGGCACCACCGAATACCGCATCCATGGCACCAACCAGCCGTGGACGATCGGCGGCGCGGTGTCGTCGGGCTGCATCCGCATGCGCAACGAGGACGTCGTCGATCTCTATGAGCGGGTCAATGTCGGAACCACGGTCGAGGTGATATAATAGTCCTTGCGAATCACCTGGCCGGCAAAGCAGTCCGCGTTTCGAGGCCAGTTTAGGGATACGGGGGACGGGCCGTATGGGGATGCGGCCGGTCAGGAAGGGCAGCACGGGAAACCGCGCTGCCCTTTCCGTTTTGAGCAGAAATCGAGGGCAAAAGGCCACCCACGCGTCGCGCAACGGGCATAGCGGTTCGCTTTCATGCTGCCCTTTGCCGCATTCTTTTGCTATCTCGGTGGCAAGTTCCACAAAAGAGTTCACCCATGCCTCTGTCCGAAGACAGCCGTTATCTCAAGGGCGGCCCGGTCGCCCAGCGCATCATCGCCGCCGTTGCCGAGGACGCAGCGATCGCCAAAGCCGAGGGTTTTCCGCCCAAGCTGATCTCGATCACCGTCGGCGACACCGATGCGGTGGACGTCTATGTGCGCAACCAGCGCGCCAAGGCTGAGCTCGCCGGCATCGATTTCGAGGAACGGCGCTTTCCCGCCACCATCACAGCAGGCGAGTTGGAAGCTGCGATCCACGGCCTGAATGCCGATCCGCGCGTTACCGGCATCATCATCCAGCGGCCCGTGCCAGCGCATATCCCCATCAAGACGCTGCAAGCGGCGGTGCATCCGCTGAAGGATGTCGAAGGCATGCATCCGGCCTCGATCGGCAACATCGTCTACAACCAGCTCGATCTCGCGCCTTGCACGGCGGCCGCCTCGGTCGAGCTGCTGAAGGAGACCGGCCTCGACCTCAAGGGACTGGAAGTCGTCATCGTCGGCCATTCGGAAATCGTCGGCAAGCCGATCGCCTTCCTGTTGATGAGCGAAGGCGCGACGGTGACGGTCTGCCACCACATGACGCGATCGGTCGCCGCCCATGCAAGGCGCGCCGATGCGCTGTTCGTTGCCGTCGGCAAGCCGCGGCTGATCAAGGCCGACATGGTCAAGCCGGGCGCTGCCGTCATCGACATCGGCATCAATTCCGAAATCGCCCCCGACGGCTCCAGCCGCATCGTCGGCGACGTCGACACTGAAAGCGTGCGCGAGGTCGCCTCCTGGATCACCCCGGTGCCGGGCGGCGTCGGCCCGATCACGGTCGCCATCCTGCTGCGCAACACCATGGTCGCGCTCAGCCGCCAGCGCGCGCTTTATGAGGCGACCTACGGTACGGCCGACAGGCTTGCGGCGGAGTAAGGACAGGGCGACCTATTCCGCAGCGATCAGGCTTTCTTCCAGAACACCTTCCGGCTTCGGCCCACCATAGGCCCAGTCGAGCAGCTTTATCGTGTGCACCACCGGCATCTTCGCGGCGGAAGCGATTTGCGTGATGCAGCCTATGTTGCCGGTGGCGACGATCGAGGCCCCCGTCGCCTCGATGTTTTTCACCTTGCGGTCGCGCAGTTTGGCCGAGATCTCGGGCTGCAGGATGTTGTAGGTGCCGGCAGAGCCGCAGCAGAGATGCCCTTCGCGCGGCTCGCGCACGATGAAGCCGGCCTTGGCCAGCAGTTCTTTCGGCTGGCGGGTGATCTTCTGGCCGTGCTGCATCGAGCAGGCCGAGTGATAGGCAACGACAGTGCCCGGCTTGCGAACCGGTTCGGGCAGGTCGAGGGTCGAGAGATATTCGGTAACGTCCTTGGCCAGTGCCGAGACGCGTGCGGCCTTGTCGGCATAGGCCGGGTCGAGCCGCAGCATGAAACCGTAGTCCTTGATCGTCGTGCCGCAGCCCGAGGCGGTGATGACGATGGCATCGAGCCCGCCCTGGTCGAGGGCGCGTGTCCAGGCGTCGACATTCTGCCTCGCCGAGGCAAGCGCGGCCTGTTCGCGCCCCATATGATGGACCAGCGCACCACAACAGCCTTCGCCCGGCGGCACCAAGACCTCGACGCCGAGCCGCGTCAGCAGCGAAATCGTCGCCTCGTTGATGGCGGGATCGAGCACCGATTGCGCGCAGCCGGTGAGGATGGCGACACGACCTCTTTTGGTCCCCTGCCCGACATGGATGCCCGGCGAGCCTATCGGCGAAGCTGCCGGGATCGACGCCGGCGCAAGCTTGAGCATCGCACTGAGCGGCTTCAGCGCCGGAACCTTGTCGAACAAGCCTATGAACGGCTTGCCCAGCTTCGCCAGCTTGAGCGCGGCGCGAAAGCGCTGGGGATAGGGCAGTACGAAGGCCAGCATGGCGCGGGTCAGGCGGTCGAGCAGTGGCCGCTTGTAGGTCTCCTGGATATGGGCGCGGGCATGGTCGACCAGATGCATGTAGTTGACGCCCGACGGGCAGGTGCTCATGCAGGCAAGGCACGACAGGCAGCGATCGATATGGGTGACGATCTGCTTGTCGGCCGGACGGCCTTTTTCCAGCATGTCCTTGATCAGGTAGATGCGCCCGCGCGGTGAATCGAGCTCGTTGCCGAGTGTCACATAGGTCGGGCACGTCGCGGTGCAGAAGCCGCAATGCACGCATTTGCGCAGGATCTTTTCCGATTCCGCGACATGCGGATCGGCAAGCTGGGCAAGCGAAAAATTGGTCTGCATCGCTGATGTCCTAGGCCATGCGGCCGGGATTGAAGATATTCTTGGGGTCGAATTCCTGTTTCAGGCGGACCGATAGTGCAGCAAGAGCGGGCGGCTGCGGCTCGAACACCGGTAGAGCGGCGCGATGCGAGGGTGCGGCGCGCACCAGCGTCGCATGGCCGCCGCCATGTTTCCTCAACAGCCCGCGCAGCAGAGCGGCTTCCGGATCGCCCTGTTCCATGCGCAGCCAAACCAGTCCGCCCTGCCAGTCATAAAAGGCGCTGACGGCGGCCTGCATGCGCAGCGTCAGGACCATCTGGTGGCTCTGAGAAGGCGTCATCGAGATGCGCCAGACCGGCTTCTCGCTGCCGTCGGCGAAAGGCCTGCAATCGCGAACGTCGCGCCAGATCAGCCGTGAAACCTCGCCGCCAATCTCCTCCAGCGGGCCGGCATTGCCGAGCAGCGTTTTCAGCGCGGCGATGCGGTAGGCGACCGACGGGCCGAAACCCTCGACGCGCAGCAGCGTGGCAGCCTCGCTGCCGAGACTGCCGCTGGCGACGCGCGCGGCGATCCGCTCCGGCAGGTGGGCGGCACTCGACACTTCAGCACTCGAGCCAAGCGCCAGGGCCATGGCGGCGGCCGCGGCATCGTCGAGCAGGCTACGGATGGCGAGCGTGACTTCGGTCTCGGCTGCCGGCAGCACCTTGAAGGTGACGTCGGTGAAGACGGCCAGCGTGCCCCAGCTGTTGGCCATCAGCTTCGACATGTCATAGCCGGTGACGTTCTTGACCACGCGACCGCCCGACTTGAAGGCCTCGCCACGACCGGACACCACATTGATGCCCAGGACATGGTCGCGCGCGGCCCCCGCCTTGAGCCGGCGCGGACCGGAGAGGTTAGCGCCGAGCACACCGCCGATCGTACCTTTGCCCGGTTCGCCACCAAGCAGCGGGCCGTAATCCATCGGCTCGAAAGCGAGCTGCTGGCCGTTTTCCGCCAGCAGTTTTTCGATCTCGGCCAACGGTGTGCCTGCCTTGGCCGACAGCACCAGTTCAGCCGGTTCATAGAGCGTGACGTCAGATAATTTCGACAGGTCGAGCGTGTGTTCGGTTTGCAGCGGCCGGCCGATGCCACGCTTGGAGCCATGGCCAAGGAGTTCGAGCGGCGCCTCTTCCGCCACGGCCCAGGCTATGGTGGAGAGGACTTCGGATGGGGTGGTCGGGGTGAAGGTGGTCATGAAGAGACCGCGCCAGATGCGAGTTCGGATATGCCGAGTTCCCTGGCGCCCCCCTCTGTCCTGCCGGACATCTCCCCCTCAAGGGGGGAGATCAGATGTCGCATATGGCTTCGCCAATCTTCAATGATGACGGAAGGGCGAGGCGCGCAAGCTGCCAATCTCCCCCCTTGAGGGGGAGATGTCCGGCAGGACAGAGGGGGGTGTTCACGCGCCGTCATCACCCTCAAAACCTCGGAATGTCCGGAAACGCCACCTGCCCGCGGTGCACATGCATCCGCCCAAGCTCGGCGCATCGCCGCAGCTGCGGAAATACTTTTCCCGGGTTGAGCAGATGGTTGGGATCGAAGGCACATTTGACGCGCATCTGCTGGTCGAGATCGATCTGGGTGAACATTTCCGGCATCAGGTCGCGTTTTTCCACGCCCACACCGTGTTCGCCGGTCAAGACGCCGCCGACCTTGACGCAGAGCCGCAATATATCGGCGCCGAAACTTTCGGCCTTGTCGAGTTCGCCCGGTACGTTGGCGTCGTAGAGGATCAGCGGATGCAGATTGCCGTCACCGGCATGAAAGACATTGGCGACGCCGAGACCGTATTTTTCCGACAGCTCGCGCATGCCGGCGAGCACGCGCGGCAGCTCCTTGCGCGGGATGGTGCCGTCCATGCAGTAGTAGTCGGGCGAGATGCGGCCGACGGCCGGAAACGCCGCCTTGCGGCCGGCCCAGAAGCTCAGCCGTTCCTGTTCGGACTGCGAAATGCGGCAGGTGGTCGAGCCGTTCTTGTAGGCGATCGCCTCGACCAGCCCGATCAGATGATCGACCTCGACGCCCGGCCCGTCGAGCTCGACGATCAGCAGCGCCTCGACATCGAGGGGATAGCCGGCATGAACGAAATCTTCCGCCGCATGGATCGCCGGCCGGTCCATCATCTCCATGCCGCCCGGGATGATGCCGGCGCCGATGATGTCGGCAACGCACTGGCCGCCCTGCTCGCTGGTCGGGAAGCCGATCAGCAGTGCACGTGCCGTCTCCGGCTTCTTCAGGATGCGCACGGTGACCTCGGTGACGACGCCGAGCAGCCCTTCGGACCCGGTCATGACGCCGAGCAGGTCGTAGCCTTCCGCATCGAGGTGACTGCCGCCCAGCCGCACCACCTCGCCATTCATCAGCACCATCTCGATGCCGAGCACATTGTTGGCTGTGAGGCCGTATTTCAGGCAGTGCACGCCGCCGGAATTCTCCGCGACATTGCCGCCGATCGAGCAGGCGATCTGGGAGGATGGATCGGGGGCGTAGTAAAAGCCCTCCTGCTCGACGGCGGTGGTGATGCCGAGATTGGTGACGCCCGGCTGGGCAACGACGACGCGATTGGGAAAATCGATCCCGAGGATACGGTTGAAACGGCTCATGACCAGCAGCACCGCGTCCTCGAGCGGCAGCGCCCCGCCCGACAGCGAGGTGCCGGAGCCGCGCGGCACGACGCGGATGTTGCGGTCGTTGCAGTATTTCAGCACGCGCGAAACCTGCGCCACCGTTTGCGGCAGCACGACGACCAGCGGCAGCTGCCGATAGGCGGTCAAGCCGTCGCTCTCGAAGGCGCGCATGGAATTGGCGGCGTCGACGACGCCCTCACCCGGCACGATGATGCGCATGTCGGCGACGATCTCGTCGCGCCGGCGCATCGTGGCATCGTCTGGTTTCGGCATGGCCAGGCCGGACATCAGCAGCCTCATTTCGCTTGACTGGTCAAAATCTTTTACCAGTGAAGCGCGTTGGGTGCAAATCCTGTAATGGCGGCGAATCCAACTTCAAGGCGGAGACAGGCTTACGCAGCGGCAATCTGCCGCTGCTATTCGCCGGGCGGCTTGCCGGGTTCGGAGTGCATCCGGCGCACGCGGCGCACGCCCCACCAGACCAGCAGGATGGCGACAGGCACCGAAGCAGCGGTAATGATCTCCGGCGCGAAGGCATGGCCGAAGATCGAGGCGCCCTTGGCGACATAGCCGACAAGGCCGACCACATAATAGGAGACGGCGGCGACCGAGAGCCCCTCGACGGTCTGCTGCAGGCGCAATTGCAGGCGGGCCCGGTTGTTCATCGAGGCAAGCAGGTCGCGGTTCTGCTTCTCGACCTCGACATCGACCCAGGTGCGCAGCAGCGTCGTGGCGCGGGTCAGTTTTCGCGATAGATTTTCCTGCCGCTCCTCGACCGAGCGGCAGGTGCGCATTGCGGGCGCCACACGGCGCTGCAGGAACCCGCGCCATGTGTCATAGCCGGGCACAGCCTCTTCCTCGAGTGCGTCCAGCCGTTCGCCGACGATGCCGTCATAGGCGCGGCTGGCGCCGAAACGGTAAAGGCTCGACGCCGCGTCCGCCTCCAGCTCCGCCGCAAGTTCGGTCAGATCGGCCAGCAAGGTCTGGCTGTCCCGTGTCCCGGCGACCTTCATTTCCAGCGTGGTCTGCGCCAGCCGGTCTTCGATGCGGCGGGCGCGGCCGGACAAGGTCAACGCCAGCGGCAGGCCGAGCATGGCCAGCGTCCGATAGGTCTCGATGTCGATAAGCCGCTGTGACAACGCGCCGGTGCGCGCCGGGGTCAAGCCGCGATCGAGCAGCAGCATGCGCGTCAGGCCATCGCCATCCTGGCGAAAATCGGTGACGATGGCGGCGTTTCCGCGCTCGACCAGCGAGTAGCACAGGCTGGTCGGATCGAAACCGGCTATCAGTTGCTCGCTTGCTTGCGTCCATTTGCGGATTTCGAGCCTGATGCCGGAGATGCAGGTTCCCGGCGGGGAAAACCCGTTGCCGAAGGGTGAGTCCTCCTGCGTCCTGCCGCTTTCGGAAAGCGGCCCTTCCCACAAATAGGTCGAGAAT
>NZ_RZPL01000480.1:0-4512 GCF_004022805.1 Mesorhizobium sp. M7A.F.Ca.CA.002.04.1.1
GCCTCACCCTGGCCGCAAGTTCATGAACCCGCACCGGGACGAAAAGCGGGCTGTCGTCCAGCAGCTTGCTGATTTCGATGACCACATCGGCGTCGATGTCTTTCGGCAATTCCCGCATGAGCGTCACCTCCAATCGAAGCAACAGCCCGCCATGTCGATGCGACGAGCGATCCGGCGTTGAGCGCCGGGCAGTGGGATCGGAGAGGGACGTGCTCGGCGCTGGCCGATATCCTGATTCATAAAACTGCGAGCATAGGTGTGTCACGAAAAAATATCGGTACGAAATTTACCAAGCCGGTCATCCCATGCAATCCACAAGGGCCTTCCCGAAATCCGGCAGCGGCTGTTGCCGACAGAGGAGGAACAAAAAATATGGCCCGGAATTGAGACTGACGAATTGGAGGATCTAGCCATGGACAGCAGGGAAGAAAAGATCAAACGACGGGCCTATGAAATCTGGGAACAAGAGGGCCGGCCGGTAGGCCGCGAGCAGGAGCACTGGGATCGGGCCGTGCAGGAGATCGAAGCTGAGGGTTCGGAGACTGAACGTGGCCCGGTTCTGCCTGACCCGACAGTTGCGGCCGATTCCAATAGCTCGAAGCGTTGATCGGCAATCCCATGGCGTCTTGAGGACCCCGGTCGGGCAACCAAATTGGCGGAACCTCGTTTGCCGGGCATCAACCAGAGGAGGTTTCGATGAAGAGGTTCTTTTCATTCCTGGTCTTGGCCGCTGCCCTTGCGCTCGGCGCCTGCGACAACAACACCGAGCCGATGAAAGCCACCAGCAACAAGAACCCACAGGTTGATCAGGCCGCCAGACCAGGCCCCACGACTGGCGGCGACCAGCCAGCTACGGTGCCTCAGAGCAAATGAACTCCGTCTCACATTGCGACACACCTCTGCTGCGCGTCGCCTATCTCGATGGTGGACCGCAGGACGGCGCCCCGGTTATCCTGCTGCATGGCTGGCCCGACGACGCGACGACATACGCTCGTATTTCGCCGATGCTTCATGAAGCTGGCTTCCGGACGTTTTCCCCTTGGTTGCGAGGCTTTGGGCCGACATCGTTCCTGTCGAAAGAAACCATGCGCTCGGGCGAGATTGCCGCGATGGCGCAGGATGTGCTGGATTTTGCAGATGCGCTTGGCATCAGCCGCTTTGCAGTTGTCGGACATGATTGGGGCGCTCGGATATCCTATCTGCTCGCGTCGGTTTTTCCGGACCGCATCAAGTGCTGCGCTGCGCTGTCCCTCGGCTGGCAACCAGGCAAACCAGCAACGCCGACGCCCGAACAGGCGAAAGCATTTTGGTATCAATGGTTCATGGCGACCGCACGGGGCGCCGAGTTCGTACGAAAGAACGGCAAGGAATTCGCCAGGTATCAGTGGGACAGCTGGGGTCCATTAGGCTGGTTCGACGACGCCATTTTCGATGGCGTTGCGAGCTCGTTCGAAAATCCTGACTGGGCGGATGTGACGTTGCATTCCTATCGGGTCCGGTGGGAAGAGGCCGAGCCCGATCCGCGTTATGCTGAACTCGCCCGCCGGCAAGCAACGGTCAAGATCATCACCGTGCCGATCCTGACGCTTCACGGTGGTGACGACCGCGTTGTGTTTGCCCAGTCTTCAGAGGGGCTCGAAGAGCATTTCACCGCGTTCTACAGGCGGGTGGTGCTGGATGGCATCGGACACTTCCCGACGCGTGAGGCTTCTGATCAGGTTTCGCGAATGTTGGCTGCGTTTCTCGATAGCCATGGCAAGCGCTGAAGGAGGGGCGCCATCGACCCCATAGTAAAGGCCGGAACCTGACGCATCGCCGCGCATTTCGTCTCCATGCATGACGAACCGAAATGCGGTCTCGCAATCAATCGGCAGCCAGGGAGAATTTGGATGCAAGCTTCAGGCGCAATCTCAAGACACCATGCTGGCCAGTTGGCCATAGAACCGTTTGCGGGCACGGTGACGGTACGATTTTCCGACGCCATAGTCGCTGCCACGGAACGGGCGAAAGTGCTTCAGGAAGAAGGACATGAGCCCGTGTTCTATATTCCTTTCGAAGACATCTATTTTGACCTTTTCGAAAAAACGAACACCACCAGCCGCTCCCCTTTGAAAGGTACCGCGAGCTACTGGCGCGTCCATGCCGTGGGCAGCTCGGCTGACGATTTCATGTGGGCGTACGAGACGCCTGAAACCGCGGCGCGGGCCATTGCACGTCATGGTGCATTCGATCCGGAAAAGGCGCGCATCGATGTCGAGCCCGCGGAGGACAGAAGGCATACGCCCCACGTCACGGAGTAGATTGCCCGTTCTCATCGGCGCGAGCTGAAATTCAAGGCAGGTGCTAACCGCGTGGAAACTCTTCATCAAGGATGCGTAGTGCCTCCTCGTATCTGACGGTTGATGCCCCGGCCTGTCGTGCCTGCCAGATATTGTCCGCCAGATCCGCGCGCTTCACCGGCAGCGCCAATGGATTCGATGCCGCTCGTCGCACGAACGCGAAGTAATCCTCGCCGTCCCTACGCGACATGGCGTCGACGGCCGACGCGATCGTCGGGCCAAAACCGGCCTCTTCCAACCTGGTCCGGTCCCAGCCTTCGCCCTTTTCCAGGACGTCATGGAGATAGGCGACGACCTTCTGATCCTTGGTTTCGACCGCGTCAACGACACGGCGACAGTGCTCGATATAAGGTCGCCCGGTCTTGTCGCGCTGTGCCTGGTGGACCTCTTCGGCAATCTTGGCCGCCCGGTAAAACATGCTCATCAGGCTTCCCCTTCAGACATGGTTTCACCATCGCTCCTCGGTGTCGTGGTGCGGCAGGTCCATTCCGCAGCAAACCCAGCCAAGTCGCTGCCTCGATCCATAATTGTAGCGCGGCTCCAGGCGAGCCGGATCGTCGAACGTTCCGACATGAAGCGCGATCTCTCCCGGCGATGCGTCATAGGCGAGGCTGAGCGGCGATCCGCAGGCGGAGCAAAACCCCCTGCAGGCAATCGGCGAAGACCTGCGATAGGTCGGCGTCGCATCGGTCCAGGTCACGCTTTGGGAAGGCACCCAGGCCAGAACCGCGAACGCACTGCCGGTCGCTCGCCGGCACATATCACAATGGCAGTAATGCACTCTCGGTTCGCTTCCAACGCGGAAGCGGATCGTGCCGCAGAGACATCCTCCGCTCAGTTCCATTTTGGCGCCCCGGTTGACTTGCGGCTCCAACGCCTCTCGCGCGGTCTCATGCGAGCACCTCCATTCATCACAGCGAAAACGCCGGTCATTTGCGTCGGTTCCTGTTGGCTATCTCAGGAACCAGTGCTTGCGCGCGGCGTTGCGTGTCTTTGCTGGCAAAATGAGGAGTCAGGAATGCTTGGCCGGTCGGAGACGCACTGATGTCGATGCCGGGGCTGGCATACGGTCCCCTGGGCGATCGATGCATGCATGTCTGCGTGGACATGCAGCGGCTGTTTGCCGAGCCGTCTCAATGGGCAACACCCTGGATCACCCGGGTTCTCCCGCAGATCGAGACGCTGGTCGAAAGACGCGCGCCGCAGACGGTCTTTACACGCTTCCTGCCAGCCAAGAAGCCGGGGCAGGGCGTCGGCACCTGGAAGCGCTATTATGAGCGCTGGGCTTCACAGACGATCGAGACGATCGGGCCTGAAATGACCGAACTGTTGCCGTCTTTAGCCGGCTACTGCCCGCCAGCGGCGATCATCGACAAGCACATCTACTCGCCCTGGTTCGAAGGGCGCCTCAGAGCCTTCCTGGTGGAGCGCGGCATCGATACGCTCGTCATCACCGGTGGCGAAACGGATGTTTGCGTTCTGGCCACGGTGCTCGGAGCCATCGATTTCGGCTATCGCGTGGTTCTCGTCACGGACGCGCTATGCAGTTCTTCCGATTCAACCCACGACGCACTGCTGACCGTTTACCACCAACGTTTCGCGCAGCAGGTCGAGACGGTTGAGATGGAAACGGTTCTCTCGAACTGGACTTGACGTTCGCCAACTCGGCTCGGCGGAAAGTGTCCATGCTTCCTTGCGCGGTTTGGCTGCCTATCTGTTAAGAGAATAACGGACACCAGAACGGATAGCAGACGTGACGCAACGATCGGGAAGTGCTGATCTTCCACTCCATGGCGGGCGCGTGCCAAAATGGCTCGGCGACCGCATGACGCGTCTTGGCGCCGTGATGTGCGAAGCGATCATTCATCACTATGGTCGAGACGAACTGCTGCGACGGCTGGCGCATCCGTTCTGGTTCCAGTCCTTTGGTGCTGTCATGGGCATGGATTGGCATTCGTCGGGGATCACGACCAGCGTCGTGGGCGCTTTGAAGCGTGGCCTCACGCCGCTTTCCGGCGAGCTCGGCATTCATGTCTGCGGTGGTCGCGGCGCGCATTCGCGAAAAACCCCGCATGAACTCGAAGCCATCGGCCAACGCGTCGGCTTTGACGGAGCGGGCCTGGCCACCGTCAGCCGTCTTGTCGCCAAGGTCGACAGCGCCGCAGTCCAGGAC
>NZ_RZPL01000481.1:0-4509 GCF_004022805.1 Mesorhizobium sp. M7A.F.Ca.CA.002.04.1.1
CGTCCAACCTGTTGAAGCCGGCGCTGGCGCGCGGCGAGCTGCACTGCGTCGGCGCCACCACGCTCGACGAGTATCGCAAGCATGTCGAGAAGGATGCAGCCCTTGCCCGGCGCTTCCAGCCGGTTTTCGTCGACGAGCCGACGGTGGAAGACACCGTTTCGATCCTGCGCGGCCTGAAGGAGAAATACGAGCAGCACCACAAGGTGCGCATTTCGGATTCAGCGCTGGTGGCGGCGGCGACGCTGTCCAACCGCTACATCGCCGATCGCTTCCTGCCGGACAAGGCGATCGACCTGGTCGACGAAGCCGCATCGCGGCTGCGCATGCAGGTCGATTCCAAGCCCGAGGCGCTGGACGAGATCGATCGCCGCATCATGCAGCTCAAGATCGAGCGCGAGGCGCTGAAGGTCGAGACGGACGATGCTTCGAAGGACCGGCTCGCCCGCCTGGAAAAGGAACTCGTCGGCCTTGAGGAGGAATCGACCGAGATCACCGCCAAGTGGCAGGCCGAGAAGCAGAAGCTCGGGCTCGCCGCCGACCTGAAGAAGCAGCTCGACGAGGCGCGCAACGACCTTGCCATTGCTCAGCGCAAGGGTGAATTCCAGCGCGCCGGCGAGCTTGCCTATGGCAAGATTCCGGAATTGGAAAAGAAGCTGAAGGAGGCCGAGGCCCAGGACGGCAAAGCCGGCATGGTCGAAGAGGTGGTTACCCCCGACCACGTCGCCCATATCGTCTCGCGCTGGACCGGCATTCCGGTCGACAAGATGCTGCAGGGCGAGCGCGACAAGCTGCTGCGCATGGAAGACGAGATCGGCAAGCGCGTCGTTGGCCAGGGCGAGGCGGTGCAAGCTGTGTCGAAAGCGGTGCGGCGCGCCCGCGCGGGCCTGCAGGATCCGAACCGGCCGATCGGCTCGTTCATGTTCCTCGGACCGACGGGTGTCGGCAAGACCGAGCTGACCAAGGCGCTGGCGAGCTTTCTGTTCGACGACGAGAGCGCCATGGTGCGCATCGATATGTCGGAGTTCATGGAAAAGCACTCGGTCGCCCGGCTGATCGGCGCGCCTCCCGGCTATGTCGGCTATGAGGAAGGCGGCGCGCTGACCGAAGCGGTGCGGCGCCGGCCCTATCAGGTCGTGCTGTTCGACGAGATCGAGAAGGCGCATCCGGATGTGTTCAACGTGCTTTTGCAGGTGCTCGACGACGGCCGCCTGACCGACGGCCAGGGCCGCACGGTCGACTTCCGCAACACGCTGATCATCATGACGTCGAACCTCGGCGCCGAATATCTCGTCAACCTCACCGAGGACCAGGATGTCGATCTGGTGCGCGACGAGGTGATGAACGTCGTCAGGGCATCGTTCCGGCCGGAGTTCCTCAACCGCGTCGACGAGGTGATCCTGTTCCACCGGCTGCGCCGGCAGGATATGGGCCGCATCGTCGAGATCCAGCTCAAGCGGCTCGAGAGCCTGCTTGTCGACCGCAAGATCACGCTATCGCTGGACCAGGAGGCGGTGGATTGGCTGGCGGCCAAGGGCTACGACCCGGCCTATGGCGCGCGGCCGCTGAAGCGGGTGATGCAGAAGGAATTGCAGGACCCACTGGCGGAGAAGATCCTGCTCGGCGACATCCTCGACGGCTCGACCGTCAAGGTGACAGCCGGTTCCGACCGGCTGAATTTCCGCTCCAAACCGACGATCGTCGCGGCGGAAGCGGCAGCCTGATCCTGCGCCGCGCGTCCTTCCTGGACGCGCGGCGTTTTCATATAAAACGTGGGGTGGGGATGACACTGGACGACTACAACAGCTTCTGCGACTCGCTGCCTTCGACGACCCATGTCGTCCAGTGGGGTGGCGCCCATGTTTGGAAGGTGGGGGCCAAGGTCTTCGCGATCGGCGGCTGGGACGATGGCCAGCAGCTCTTCGTCACCTTCAAATGTTCCGATATCGCCTATGATGTGCTCAAGGAACAGCCGGGGCTACGGCCCGCACCCTATCTTGCCTCGCGCGGCATGACATGGATCCAGCGTCGGACAAGCCAGAGCATGGATGATGCCGCGCTGAAGGACTATCTGCGCGAGAGCCATCGCCTTGTCGCCCTGAAGCTTACCAGGCAGGCGCGCAAGGAATTGGGACTTGCCGAAAGCTAGCCTATATTCCTTGAGGCGCCGGAAAACCGCCATCTTCATGCCCGGTTCATGTTGGAACCATAGGATGGTGTAACTGGTTTGCTGGCGAAGGGGTTCGCCAGAAGACAATGCCGGCGGCGGCAAATTTACGGACCGGAGAATTTGGCCACCATGTTCCGCACGATCTTTGCCCTCTCGGCGCTAGCCGCCGGGCTTGTGTCTTCCGGGGCGTTCGCCGCGCCGACGACGGACAATGCGCCAAGGGTTGTCCGCGCTGCCGATACCGGGGGCATCCTTGTCGCCCAGGACGGTAATCTCGACATCTACTACGACGCCAGGGGCAACCGCGTGATCGTCGATGCCGATACCGGCAAGGTCATCGCCATCCAGCCGCCGCAGACCCGGCTCGACCGCCGCGCCTTGCGCCGCGAGACACGACTGCGCGAACTGGGCCGCGCCCCCGAAGGCGACGACCGCTACTATCTCGACGATCCGGAAGACATGGCGCGGTTCCGGCGCAAGCAGTTGGAAGAGGAAGGCCGCGTTATCCCGCCGCCGGCAGATGAGTACGATCCCTATGGGGACAATTCCGCCGAAGCCTACCCGCCGGCGCCGCAGGACGATGGCAATTACGACGACAATTATCCCGACGCGCCGCAGCCGGCTAAGCCGGGTACAATCAAGCGCCAGCCGCTGAACGAGGCCGCGATAGACCCTGCCCAGCCGACGACACCCGCCGATCAGGCGGCTCTGCCGCCAAAGGCCGGCGACAAGACCACCGTTGCCCCGGCACTTTCGCTGGGAGCGCGCCAGGATGTCGCCGCCCTTCAGGTGCTGCTCGACCGGGGTGGCGCTTCGCCTGGCGTCATCGACGGGCGTTTCGGTTCGAATGTCGACAAGGCGCTCGCCGCCTACAACCAGATCACCGGCGCCAATCTGCGATCGACCGACGCGGTCGCCATCCAGGCGGCACTTGCGCAATCCGGCGGCGATGCCTTCGCCAATTACACGATCACAGCGGAGGACGCGGCCGGTCCTTATGTCGCGTCGATCCCGGAAGACTACAGCCAGAAGGCGCAACTCGACCGCATGGGTTATACGTCGGTGACCGAGGCGCTCGCGGAGCGCTTTCACATGGACGAGAATTATCTCAAGGCGCTCAACCCGGAGGTCGATTTCAATCGTCCCGGCACGATCATCAAGGTCGCCAATTTCGGCAGGCTGGTTTCGACGCCGGTGGCGCGTATCGTCGCCGACAAGGACAAGAAAGAGGTTTTCGCCTATGACGCCGGCGGCAAACTGGTCGCGGCCTATCCCGCAACCATCGGCTCGTCGGATACGCCGTCACCGTCCGGCATACACACGGTGTCGCGCGTGGCGCTCGATCCGAACTACACCTACAATCCCAGCATCAATTTCAAGCAGGGTCAAAACGACAAGGTCCTGACCATTCCGCCGGGCCCGAACGGTCCCGTCGGTTCGGTCTGGATCGCCCTGGATAAGCCGACCTACGGCATCCACGGCACGCCCGATCCGTCGAAGATCGGCAAGACCGAGAGCCATGGCTGCGTACGCCTGACCAACTGGGATGCGCGGGAGCTGGCCAAATTGGTTTCGCCGGGCGTGACGGTGGAGTTTGTCGGCGGGCCCTCAGCCGATAACCTTGCGCAGCAGTGAACCGCGAAGCGCGGCGGCATAGACCAACTGCACGACCAGGATGAAGCCGACGCCGAGCAAGGGACTGACAAGCGAGAGTGCGGCGCCGACCGCCCACAGGATCTGTGCCTTGATGATGCGCAGATAGACCGTGCGTTTGGTTTCCGCATCGACATCCTCTGCTACGAAGCCGCTTTTCTCCGCATAACGCCAGCTCGCGAACAGCGTGACGCCGAGCGCCAGCAGATTGAGCCAGTAGACCAGCACCGCGGTTCTGAACTCGAGGAAGTCGGCCAGAAGATCGGTCGAGAAGGGCAGCAAGGCGATGAAGGCGAGAAAGCAAAGGTTCAGCGTGGCAAGCCGTCGATCGGATTTGGCGATCAGACCATGCTGCGCCTGCTGGCCAAACCAGAAGATGGTCAGCGTCAGGAAGCTCAAGGCGTAGGTCAGGAAACGCGGCGCCAGGGCGGCGATCGCGGCGAGCAGCTCGCGTTCGGAATGGATCGCCTCGTGCGCCGGCACCCTGATTTCGAGAACGATCAGGGTGAGCGCGATGGCGAATACGCCATCGGTGATCCCGACGATACGGCCGCGTCCCTCAGCCGATGCTTCAAGTGGCCGCTTCATCGATGTTTCCCCATCGGCACCTTCCGGAAACCTAGCATGGTTGCCGCCATTTGCATCTGACAGGGTGCGACCCTGGCCAAACGGCTGGTTTCAGCGACAGC
>NZ_RZPL01000482.1:0-4485 GCF_004022805.1 Mesorhizobium sp. M7A.F.Ca.CA.002.04.1.1
GGACATGATCCTGCGGCATGTCGCCATCCGGTTCGATCAAGCCTTCGCGGGCGAGGATCGCCGAGACGCGCGGCATGGCTTGCGCTTCCGTGTCGCGCAGCAAGGGCTCGGCGACATCGGCGCCGGCGGCAAGCTCGGGATCGAGCAGCCGGTGGGTGTAGTCGAAGGTCGGTCCGAGCAACTGGCCGCCGGGCAGATCCTTGTAGGTCGCCGAGACGCGCCGCTCGACCAGCATGTTGGCGGTGTCGATGGGCCTGGAGTAGCCGAAGCGCGGCAGCGTGGTGCGGTAGGCGCGCACCAGGAAGATCGCCTCGATCATGTCGCCGCGCGCCTGGACGATGGCGAGCGCGGCCAGTTCACGATCATAGAGCGAGCCTTCGCTCATCACCCGGTCGACGCCGAGCGCCAGCTGCTCGACGATCTGGTCGAGACGAAGGGCGGGCACCGAACGGTCGCCACGCCGGCGGTCGGCCAGCAGGCTGTGGGCGTTGGCGATTGCCGCTTCGCCACCTTTTACCGCGACATACATCTTACGCCTCCATCGTCTTGATGCGCGTCGTGCGCGGTAGGCAGGCGATGCCGCCTGATGTGGCGAGGATGATGTCGACGCCGCGCGGAAAGCGCTTGATATTCTGCTTCCACTGCTCGACGAAATGGCGTGGCATCTGCGCCGGCGCGATCGTGGCGCTGGTTTCGATGCCGGGACCTTCGAGCAATAGCGGCGTGCCGGAGACCAGATCGCTGACCTGCAGGATCAGCGTGGTCGAGCGGTCGGGATAATCCTGCGTGCCCTGCGAAAAGCCATCGAGCGCCATCATCTCGGCAGGTGCTGCGACCAAGGCGAAATGCGCATCGGCCGGTGTGTTGGCCAATGGCGCGCCGGTATGGAACCCAAGCCACGATCTGATCGCGGTGGAGGCCTGCAAAGCCGGGTCGAGCCAGAGCGGCGTGTCATTGTCGCACAGCGCCAGTGCGATGGCGCCGGCGGTAGCCGAGAGCGGCACCGGCGGGCGGGCGAAGGCCGGCAGCGGTTGCACGCTGCCCGGCCGAGCCATTGCGTCCATCACGGCGCGGAACACGGTCTGGGCGTTGAAGACCGGATCGGCGAACCCGCCCTCGATCGATTGCGCTGCAATGTCCATCAGTCTTCTCCGCGAACCATGGTGAAGAAATCGACCTTCGTTGCCGCCGTCTCGGCGCGGCGTTTTTCGTGCGCCAAGGTCAGAGCCGACCGCAGAGGCGCTATCAGTCCGGTCTCGACCTCATTGCGGCGGGCAGGGTCCTGCCATAGGGCGTCGGCGATAGCCGCCAGCTTCGCCTTCTGCTTGTCGCGGCCAAGCGCATAGCAATGGCCGACCTGTCCGGTGGGTAGCCTGACCGTGGCGCGGGTGACGGTCGCCTCGCCGACATTGAAAGGGGCGCCGCCGCCGCCGATGCGGCCGCGCAGGGTGACAAGGCCGGTTTCGGGGCCGCGCAACAGCTCGGCGTCCGAAGGCAGTCCGGCCTCATTCCAGAGCCGTACGATGTCATCGCCGCTGGATTGCGTAAGGGTTGCCATGGCGGCTTTGCGCTCGGCCTGGTCGCGGGCTTCCTGTCCTCGCATCAGCAGCATTCCTCTTTGTTAATTTGTCTATTGATGTAGACAACTATACAAATTATATCTATTATCTAACGCGTGTCCATGACGGGTGGATGACAGCGATAGAAGACTGGGCGCTGGAAGGTTGGGGCAATGATGGTCGGGCGGCTGTTAGCGGACAGCATCGAGCGGCGCAGTGGCGTTTCGCTGTGGCGGCAGATCGCCGACAAGATCCTACATGCGATCGCCATCGGCGATTTCACGGAGAATGCAGCGCTGCCGCCGGAGGTGGCGCTGGCAGAACGCTATGGCGTCAACCGTCACACGGTGCGCAACGCCATATCAGCCCTTGTAAGGGAAGGCGTGCTGCGGGCCGAGCAGGGGCGCGGCACCTTCGTACTGTCGCGCAAGCGGCTGTCCTATCCGATCGGGGCGCGCACACGTTTTTCGACAGGGCTGCAAGGGCAAACGACGGAACGGCACATCGTCCTGCTCGCCTCGTCGGTCGAGCCGGCCAGCCAGCGCGTCGCCGAGGGACTGGGTCTTCCCAAGGGAGCCGATGTGATCCGGTTGGAAACGCGCGGCGAAGCCGACGGACGGCCGGTGTCGCGCGCTGCCGGCTGGTTCGAGGCCCGGCGCTTTGCCGGCATCGATGCCGCGATGGGGGAAACAGGCTCGATCACCGCATCGCTGGCGCGGTTCGGCATAGACGACTATCTCAGGCAATCGACCGTGCTGTCGGCGCGCCATGCCGATGCGGCGGACCTTGCCGACCTCGACCTGCAGCCGGGCGCCATCGTGCTGGTCACGGTTGCCGTCAACGTCACGCCGGACGGCCAGCCGATCCAGTTTTCCGAGTCGCGCTTTCCGGCCGAACGGGTGGAGCTGAAGCTGTCGGCGCTGTAGGGAGTGCCCGGCCCAGCTCGGCCGCATTCACTTGCCAGCGGCGGCGCATTTGAGGACCGGCTTCGCCGCCTGCCATGTTATAACCCCACCTCGATCACAGCCTTGATCAGGCCGGATTTCTCATGCGCCCAACGAGCCAGATCGCGCGGCGTGGCGGCGAGTGTGGTGCGGTGTGTGACGAGCTTGGCCAGTGGTACGGCCCCGTTGCGGATCGAGGCGGCGACATGGTCGAAGTCGGCGCGCAGCGCGTTGCGGCTGCCGATCAGCGTCATCTCGCGCTTGTGGAATTCCGGATCGGAAAAGCTGATGTCGTCCTTGACGACGGAGACCAGCACCAGCGTTCCGCCATGCGCGACATGGGCGAAGGCCGACTGCACCGACTGGGTGTTGCCGGTGGCGTCGAAGACCACATCGAAGCCTTCGCCTGATGTCGCTTCCCTGATCAGATCGGGCACCGCGCCGCGCGAGCCGTCTAGGGTCTGGAAACCAAGCTCGTTTCCAGCGAAGGCGAGCCTTTCACTGCTCATGTCGAGCAGCGTCACGTCGAGCCCGGCGATGCGGGCGAAGATGGCGGTGCCGAGCCCGATCGGGCCGGCGCCGATGACCAGCGTGTGGGCGCCGGGGTCGGCGCGGGCGCGCCGCACGGCATGCGCGCCGATGGCCAGGAACTCGACGGCAGCGGCGTCGGCCAGCGAAAGGCCGTTGGCCGGATAGAGATTTTGCGCCGGCACCAGGATGCGTTCGCACATGGCGCCGTCGCGATGCACGCCAAGCACCTCGATCCTGACACAGCAATTGGGCTTGCCGTGCCGGCAGGCGATGCACTTGCCGCAGGAAAGATAGGGGTTGACGACGACGGGCTCACCAATGGCCAGTTCGACGCCTTCGCCGGTCTCCATCACGGTACCCGAGACCTCATGACCCATGATGCGGGGATAGGCGAGGAACGGGTGCTTGCCCTCGAAAATGTGGTAGTCGGTGCCGCAGATGCCGACATGGCTGACCGCCACCAGCGCCCAGCCGGGAGGCGGTGCCTCGGGTGCGGGCCGGTCTTCAAGGACAAGATCGCCGGGCGAACGGCAGAGGACGGCTTTCATGCGCTAATCCAGTCATGAAATCGCCGGCCCGTTGGTGTGGCGGACCGGCGGTTGATTGCGGGGTCGCTACTTGCCGCGGCGGCGCAGGCCGTCGAAGTAGACGATGATGATGATCAGCGCGCCGGTGATGATGCGCTGCCAGAACGAATTGACGTTGAGCAGGTTGGCGCCGTTGTTGATGGTGGCCAGGATGAAGGCGCCGAGCAGCGGCCCATGCACCGAGCCGACGGCGCCGAACAGCGAGGTGCCGCCGATGACCGACGACGCGATCGCCTGCAGTTCCCAGCCCTCGGCCTGCGTCGGGTTGCCGATGCCGATGCGGGCGGCCAGCAGCACGCCGACAAAGGCGGCGCACAGGCCCGACAGCGTGTAGGCCATGTAGATGGTGCGCTGGACATTGACGCCGGACAGGCGCGAGGCCTCGGCGTTGGAGCCGACCGAAAACAGGTATCTGCCCCAGCGGCTGTGGTGCAGGAAGATATAGGCCGGAATGCCGACCAGGATCACCATCCAGAACAGGTTGGGGATGCCGATGAAGGAATTGCGCGAGAAGGCGGTGAAGGTGTCGCTGTTGATGTTGATCGAATTGCCGTTGGTCATCAAAAGGCCGATGCCGCGCAGCGAGGTCAACGTCGCCAGCGTGATGATGAAGGGCGGCAGGCCCATCTTGACGATACCGAAGCCGTGGAACATGCCGATGGCGACACCGACCAGCAGCGTCACCAGAATGGCGAGCCAGATGGGGAAGCCGGCATTGATCATCATGGCCACGACCACGGTGGCGAAGCCGACCACGGCGCCGACCGACAGATCGATGCCGCCGGTGATGATGACGAAGGTCTGGCCGACCGCCATGATGGCGATCATCGAGCCCTGGCGCAGGAGATTGGCTATGTTGTTGGC
>NZ_RZPL01000483.1:0-4483 GCF_004022805.1 Mesorhizobium sp. M7A.F.Ca.CA.002.04.1.1
ATCCTGCATACCCTTTAGAAGGCAGCAGGCCCTTTAGAAGGTAGCGGGGTCCGCATTCGCCCCGCAGACCAGCACGGCGAGCCGTTCGCCCTGCGCCGGCGCATAGCGGCCCGACAGGATTGCGGCAAAGGCGGCCGCACCTCCCGGCTCGGAGATGATGCGGGTTCGGTTCCACAGCGCCTTCTGCGCGGCGACGATGTCGTCGTCGCCGACCAGGATCGAGCGTTCGACATAGGCCTCGGCGATCGGGAACATCATTTCGCCGACGCGCTTTGGCGCCAGCGAATCGGCGGCGATGCCCTCGGCCGGCGCATCGACGGGGTGTCCGGCCTCGAAGGCGCGATGCAGCGTCGGCGCTCCTTCCGGCTCGACGGCGATGATACGGCTGCGGCCGGCGAACCAGGCAGCGATGCCGCCGATCAGACCGCCGCCGCCGACAGCGACCAGCAGCGTGTCGATCCGAGGCAAATCGGCCTCGATTTCGAGCCCAAGCGTGCCCTGGCCGACGAGCGTTTCCTCCTGGTTGAAGGCATGAATCTGCAAAGCGCCGGTCTCCTCGGCGAACCGTTCGCTGGCGGCCAGCGCTTCGGCATAGCGGGCGCCGCCGACGATCAGCTCGGCGCCATAGGAGCGGATCCGTTCCAGCTTGGCCGCCGGGCTCACTTCGGGAACGAAGATGGTCGCCTTGTGGCCAAGCCGCATGGCGGCATAGGCGACGGCCGCGCCATGGTTGCCGCCCGATGCTGCGACGACACCGGCCTTTGGGACCGCACGCTCCAGCAGGTTGGTGAAGGCGCCGCGCGCCTTGAACGAGCCGGAATGCTGCAGGCATTCGAGCTTCAGGTCGACGGCCAACGGCGGCCGATCGAAGTCGGCCATGTCGACGCGCAGCACCGGCGTGTGCCTGATATAGGGGCGGATGCGCGGTTCCATCGCGGCAATGCGCTCGCGTGTGACGGTGATGCCGTTCGTCATGATTGCTCCCTGTGACGGGTCGGTGTGTTTCCGGCGCTTCTATGCAAGCCAGTCGGGCATCGAATCCAGTCCGATCAGGTCGTCATAGGTCAGGCGTGGGCGCACGACGTGGAACCGGTCGCCGTCGACCAGCACCTCCGGAACCAGCAGACGGGTGTTGTAGGTGCCGGCCTGCACCGCGCCATAGGCGCCCGCGGTGGAGACGGCAATCAGGTCGCCGGCCTTCAGCCTGGGCAGATCGCGGTCCAGGCCGATATAATCGCCGGTCTCGCAGACCGGGCCGACGACGTCGACCATCATGCGCGGCGTGTCCGCCGGCGGCTGCACGACCGGACGGATATCGTGGAAGGCATCGTAGAGCGTCGGCCGGATGAGATCGTTCATGGCGGCGTCGACGACGAGGAAGTTCTTGGCGTCGCCTTCTTTTACGAAGATCACTTCCGAGACGAGGATACCGGCATTGCCTACGATCAGCCGGCCCGGCTCGAACATCACCTTCAGCCCGAGCTTGGTGACATGCTTCCTGACGATCTGGGCATAGGCATCGGGCAGCGGCGGCGGGTTGTTGTCGACGCGATAGGGGATGCCGAGGCCGCCGCCGAGGTCGATATGCTCGATGGCATGGCCGTCCGCCCGCAGCGCGCCGACCAGATCGACAAGCAGGGCGAAGGCGTCGTCGAAGGGCTGCAGCTCCGTGATCTGGCTGCCGATATGGGTGTCGATGCCGGTGATCCTGATGCCGGGAAGCGTTGCCGCGCGGGCATAGACCTGCCGCGCCCGCTGCCACGGGATGCCGAATTTGTTCTCGGCCTTGCCGGTGGAGATCTTCTTGTGGGTCCTGGCGTCGACATCGGGATTGATGCGCAGCGAGATCGGCGCCACCTTGCCAAGGGCAACGGCTCGCGCCGACAACAGCTCAAGTTCAGGCTCGGACTCGACGTTGAAGCAGAGAATGCCGGCGGCAAGGGCAAAGTCCATTTCGCGCGCAGTCTTGCCGACGCCCGAAAACAGGATCTTGCCGGCCGGAATGCCGGCGGCCAGCGCCCGGCGCAATTCACCTTCCGAAACCACGTCGGCGCCGGCGCCGAGCTTCGCCAGCGTCCGCAGGACGGCCTGGTTGGAATTGGCCTTCATGGCGTAGCAGACCAGCGTGTCGAGCCCGGCAAAGGACTGGGCAAACACCCGGTAGTGCCTGGTCAGGGTGGCCGTCGAGTAGCAGTAGAATGGCGTGCCGACCTGTGCGGCGATATCTGGTATCGCCACGTCCTCGGCATGGAGCACGCCGTCGCGGTAGTCGAAATGGTTCACGGGAGTGATTCCGGAAGTTGCGGCAAGATGAGATCGGGTTGGAAGGCCCCGCTCTCGTCGGCCTAGATCAGCGGGTCGAGGATGAACTTCTTGTCCTTGACCGGTTTTTCTGGCTCCGGCGGCACGGGCTGATGGGCCTTCGAGGCATCCTTGCGCGCCTGCACGGCCGCCTCATAGGGCGTGTCGAGACCGCCCCTCCTGCCGCAGGCCGAGACGGCCGCGATCGCCACCAGCAGCGTCAGCGTCACCAAAATCCTGCTTCCGGTCATCGATCCATCCGTCCGAAACGTTTGTCAGCCGCCGCTTTTAGCCGAGTTCTCGGCGCATTGCACCCCGAGATATTGCTCGTCGCAATATCTGGCGCAACGTCCGGATATTGCTGGTCGCATGTCCGGGATATTGCTGGCGCAACATCCGGCATTACGCTTTCGCCAGTCGCTTTTTCCAGGCGCGGATCTGCTTCCTCACTTCCGACGGCGCGGTGCCGCCGAAACTGGTGCGGCTCTTGACCGAGTTCTGCACCGCCAGCACTGAGAATATGTCGGCCGTGATGCCGGGATCGATCGACTGCAGATCCTCCAGCGAAAGCTTCTCCAGCCCCACCTTCTTGTCTTCGGCCAGCGCCACCGCCCGGCCGGTGACATGATGCGCCTCTCGGAACGGCAGGCCGAGCGTGCGCACCAGCCAGTCGGCAAGGTCGGTTGCTGTCGCGTGGCCGGAGCCGGCGGCCTTCTTCATCGCGGCTGCGTTGACCGTCATGTCCGAGACCATGCCGGTCATCGCCGCCAGCATCAGGTCGAGCGTCTCGGCGGCGTCGAATACCGATTCCTTATCTTCCTGCATGTCCTTGCCATAGGTCAAAGGCATGCCCTTCATCACCGTCAGCAGGCCGACCAGATGGCCGGTGACGCGGCCGGTCTTGCCGCGCACCAGTTCGGCGGCATCGGGATTCTTCTTCTGCGGCATGATCGACGAGCCGGTGGAAAACGAGTCCGACAGCCTGACGAAGCCGAATTGCGGCGTCGACCAGATGATGATCTCTTCGGCCAGCCGCGACAGATGCGTGGCGCAGATCGCGGCCATGGCAAGGAACTCGAGCGCGAAATCGCGATCCGAGACGCTGTCGAGCGAATTGCGCATCGGCTCGCGGAAGCCGAGCCCCTTGGCGGTCCGGTGGCGGTCGATCGGGAAGCTGGTGCCGGCAAGTGCGGCGGCACCGAGCGGGCTTTCGTCCATGCGTTCGATCGCATCGCGGACACGCGACAGGTCGCGCGAAAACATCTCGACATAGGCCATGCAGTGATGGCCGAAGGTCACCGGCTGGGCCGCCTGCATATGGGTGAAGCCCGGCATCACGGTCGCCGCATGCTCCTCGGCCCGCTCCAGCAGCGCCTCAATCAACCCCTTCAACGCCTCGGCGACGCGAAAGCACTCCTCCTTGACCCAGAGCCGCAAATCGACCGCGACCTGATCGTTGCGCGAGCGGGCGGTGTGCAGGCGGCCGGCCGCCGGGCCGATCAGATCGGCAAGGCGCGCCTCGATGTTCATGTGGATGTCTTCGAGCCGCGTCGAGAACTCGAAGCTGCCGGCCTCGATCTCTCTCAGGATCGTGTTCAGCCCGTCAGCGATTTTTTCTTGATCGGCCGCCGAAATAATGCCCGTTTGCGCCAGCATCTCGCTATGGGCGATCGAGCCTTTGATGTCCTGCGCATAGAGTTTGCGGTCGAAGGAGATAGACGCGTTGATCGCTTCCATGATGGCGGCCGGACCCGAGGCAAAACGTCCGCCCCACATCTGGTTGCTGGTTTTCTTATCGCTCATGGCTATAACCCGTGCTTCGGAGCAGTTTTGAGAAAATGGCAGACGGTAGTAGATTCTTCCCGGCCCCGCGCCTGATCCTCGCCGCCTTGGTGGCGGGCGCGCTGGCGGGCGCGGTCGCGGTATATGTCAGCGAGAGCCGGTCTGGCAACAATGCACCGGCACAAGCTGCCGTGGGTGAGAGCAAGGACGACGTGGCCTGCGCGGCCAAGAGCGACCGCGCCAAGAAGGTCGCGGCTTCGGCCACCGGTGAGGTCGCGGCACTTTTGCCGGCCGATCCGCCACAATCCCTGAAGAGCCTTGCCTTCAACGGTCCGGACGGCAAGCCGATGACGATTGCCGATCATGCCGGCAAGACGGTGCTGCTCAATCAGTGGGGGAC
>NZ_RZPL01000484.1:0-4480 GCF_004022805.1 Mesorhizobium sp. M7A.F.Ca.CA.002.04.1.1
AGTTTCCGGTGCGCGCGCCGCCGACGCCGTCGTCGTCGCCGAGCCGGAACCCGCTGAATACGTCAAGATTTGCGACGTCTACGGCGCTGGCTACTTCTACATCCCCGGCACCGAGACCTGCCTGCGCATCGGCGGCTATATCCGTTATGACATCGGTGGCGGCGACGTCGGCTCGTTCGATGGTGCAAGAAGCGCAGATCATCAGGACATCGGTGAGAGCAACGACACCTGGCGCAAGAGAGCCCGCTTCACGCTGAAGACCTGGACCGGTCAGGAAACCGAACTCGGCACCTTGAAGACCTACACCGAGACCCGCTTCAATTTCAGCAACACCCAACGCGATACGAGCCCGTTCATCAATGCTGCTGGCAACGAGCCTGTTTCGCTGAACTTCGCCTGGATCCAGCTCGGTGGCCTGCGCGTCGGTAAGGACGAATCGGCCTTCGATACGTTCGTCGGCTACGCCGGCAACGTCATCCAGGATACGCTGGTTCCCTATGGCGGCTTCGACACCAACGTCATCCAGTATTACTTCGATGCTGGCAACGGCTTCTCGGCTGTGGTTTCACTCGAAGAAGGCTATGGCGCCTACACGATCGACAGCTATGTTCCGCATGTCGTCGGCGGTGTGAAGTGGACGCAGGGCTGGGGTGCAATCACCGGCGTTGTTTCGTATGACAGCAACTACGAAGAAGTCGCCACCAAGGTTCGCTTGGACGTGAACGCGACGAACGAGCTGACGCTGTTCATCATGGGCGGTTACGGCACCGACGACAACTACACCGACGCAAGCTTGAATTTCCCTGCTGGTGGTCGCGGCATGTACAAGCAGTGGAGCGGCAATTGGGCACTGTGGGGCGGTGGCACCTACAAGTTCAACGAGAAGACCTCGTTCAACGCTCAGGTGTCATATGACGAGGGCAAGAACCTCGGCATCGCGGCGAACATCGCCTACGACGTGGTTCCTGGCTTCACGGTTACGGCCGAAGTCGATTACCTTAATGTCGGCAACGACACCGTGTCCAACTGGACCCATGCCGACAAGAAGAGCAACATCGGCGGTATCCTCCGCTTCCAGCGCTCGTTCTAAGGGCTGGTTCCTTACAGGTGAAATCCAGCCCGGGCGCGCAAACGCCCGGGCTGTTTTTGTTTCGTGACTGGATCAAGGCAAACGGAAGGATGGGGGTAACGGTAGCTGAATAAATCCGTGGGGTGGTTTCGTGGGATCCGCTGATGGGCGGATGAAATCACAACTGCGTGATTAAAATCTCTTGAAAGGACGCTTCCAAGCGGGTAGGGCTGACCTATCCCACTCGGGGGTGTGGCAAATGATGACGAACGAAGCGATTCAAGAGGGCGAGTCCTCTGATCATTTTTCGATGTTTTCTTCTCAAAGTCCGAAGATTCGATACACCTACAACAAGATTAGAGAAGTAAAATCGCATCGGGTCGGAGATCTTTTTTCAGCATATCGGGACATATTATGGGATGATGGGCGGCATAAGTATAATGTCAGCTCGTTCATCGGCGAAATAGACGAGATTCTCCTTGGTGAGCGTTTCAGCGCCTTTGACCAAAGTACCCTGGACAACCTTATCGGCACCCTGCGCCAGCGCGGCAACAGCAACGCAACCATCAATCGAAAGATGGCTGCCCTCAGCAAACTGCTGCGCAAGGCTCACAAGATGGGAGATATCCACAGCCTGCCCGAGTTCCGCCGCCAGAAGGAGCGGGCGGGTCGGATTCGCTTCCTCGAAAGGGACGAAGAGGCGCGCCTGTTCGCCGCCATCAAGAGCCGCAGCGAGGATGCCTACAGGCTTTCCGTTTTCCTGGTCGACACCGGATGCCGTCTCGGCGAGGCGCTTGGGCTGATCTGGAACGATATCCAGGAGCATCGCGTCTCCTTCTGGATCACCAAATCCGGCCGCAGCCGCACCATTCCGATGACCGAGCGGGTCAAGGAGGTCATCAAGCTGCCTCCCACCGAGGGTCGTCGGCCCAAAGGACCGTTCACCAAGCTCAGCCAGGCACAGTTCCGTGCCATCTGGAACGACGCGAAGGCCGAAGTCGGCCTCGGCGCCGACGATCAGGTGGTGCCGCACATATTGCGCCATACCTGCGCCTCGCGTCTTGTCCAGGGCGGCATCGACATCAGGCGCGTGCAGATGTGGCTCGGCCACCAAACGCTGTCGATGACGATGCGCTACGCGCATCTGGCCACCAACGATCTCGATGGCTGTGTCATCGTGCTGGAAACGCCTCGATCGACTCAGCCGGGCGGCAATTGCGCTGAAGGCCCCATGTTTTCTTCGCCCGTGACGACGCCTTCGTCGCCGACGGCAGAGCGGAAAAAGAGGGACGGGGCAGCCGCCGCCGCTAAGGAGTCGCCGAAAGCGACTCGGAAAAGTTCAAAAGCCAAGTAGGCTGAAGAAACTTGCCTATACTATCATAGCTATCCCGTGACCTTGTTCGGTCATGGGATTTACTTCAGGATATTCTTCCGCTCGGCCTGATCGAGAAAAGCGCCTATGTCGCCCGGTAGGCTGCCGGTCTCGAGGAACGGCGCATGGCCCTGACCCTCGACGGTGATCGTCTCCATCATGGAATGGCGCTCTCTCATCTGCTTGAGCGTGTCTGTGGACAGCAATCTCGAATTAACGCCCCGTATGGTGAGCAGAGGAATCGCGGCCAACGCCTCGAATTGCGGCCATAGGTCAGGCAGCTTCTGCGTCAGATCGAGACTGGCAACGGTATCCACCAGCTTCGGATCGAAATCCGGCACCAGCCCACCATCCGTTTCGCGGTAGAGAGCCCATACCATCCGATCCCAATCGGCGCCGGCAAGAGCGGAGAAGTCTTCGCCATGCACGCTGCGCTGGGCGGCCGCCGCCTGTGTGCGGGTTTTCGGTGCCGGGTCGCGCTCGAGATAAGACTGGATATGGGCAAGTCCGGCCGTCTCGATCATCGGTCCGATGTCGTTGAAAACAATGGCTTTCAGGACGGATGGCCGCATCGTCCCGAGCACATGGATGATCAATCCCCCGCGCGAGGTGCCGATGAAGGCCGCTTCTCCGATGTTCAGCGCCGCCAGCCCGGCGAGAATGTCGCCGGCCTCCACGCCGACATTGTAATTTTTGACGTCGGGATCATAAGCTGACTGCCCGCGCCCGCGGTAGTCGAAGGCGATGACCTTTCGTGGAGTGGCCGCATGCGTCGACAGATAGAGCGCGAGCTCGTGAAAATCCCTGGCATTGCGGGTCAGGCCAGGCAGGCAGACAACCGGCCAGGGTCCGGAATTGGCCTCGCCATAGACGCGCGCATGGAGTTTTAACCCGTCCGGTGCGCTGTAGAAGAAGTCGGAAAAAAGCTGCTCGCTTGCCATCGGAATGTGCGACCTCGCTGTATCAATCTGGACAGCTACAGGCGAGGGCAGGGATGGTCAATAAAAGGCGCTCTTGCCTTCTCCCACAAGTGGAGAAGGACAGAAAGGCTCAACTCCGCCCGTTCACCAGATCCCCGACAATGTCGTATTCGCCGGAAATACGCATCTTGTAGACCTCGTAATTCTCCATCACTCGCTGAACGTAACTTCTTGTTTCCGTGTAGGGAATCCGCTCGATCCAGTCGACGACCGCGTCGATGTCCTTGCCGCGCGGGTCGCCATATCTGCCCACCCACTGCCTGGCCCGGTTGGGGCCGGCATTGTAGCCGGCGAAGGTCAGCACGTAGGAGCCGTTGAAGCGGTCGAGCTGTTCGCCGAGGAAGGCCGAACCAAGCGTCGCGTTGTAGCCGGCATCGGTGGTCAGCCGTGTTTGCGAAAACTGCAGCCCGGCCTTCTTCGCCAGTTGCCTTGCGGTTCCCGGCATCAGCTGCAGCAGCCCGCGCGCGCCGGCGCTCGACACGGCGCCGATGTTGAATTCGCTTTCCTGGCGGGCGATCGCATAGGCCAGCGCCTTGCCTGAGCCGGAAATGTCGGCCGAATCGGGAATGACGCCGAGCGGATGCGACAATGCGCCGACATCAATGCCGCGCGCCCCGGCGATCTTGCCGATTTTCAGCGCCATGAAATGGTTCCCTTGCTTTTCGGCAAGGACAGCGAGCAGCGCCAGTTCGCCTGGACTGGTCAACTGCCCGGCAAGGTCGCGATAGAGCGTCTCGGCATAGCGGTCGTAGCCCGCCTCCTGCAGCCGCTTGATGGCGCTGACGGCCTCGCGGCCGGCAAAGTTCTGCCGGTCGGCTGCGCTTGGCGAGGGATAGACGATGTTGAGCGCCTGCCGGCCGACACGTTCGGCGGCAAGCTGGCCGTAGAATGTCGTGCCGTAGGCAGCGGCGCGCGCAAAATAATCCTTGGCGTTGCCCGGGCCGCCGACTTCGGCGGCACGGCCGAGCCAGTAATACGCGCGCGACAGCGTCATCGGCCCTTGGGCAAGGTCGGCGATGCGAGCGAAATGCGTTGCGGCAAGCTTGGGGTCGTTCAGGC
>NZ_RZPL01000485.1:0-4479 GCF_004022805.1 Mesorhizobium sp. M7A.F.Ca.CA.002.04.1.1
GTATAGTGTTTGGTGCCGAACGTGTCCGCCTTCAGGTCGGCAATCATCGCCGCATAGACCGGCTCGATATTCCACACCACCGACGACAGCAGGAAGCCCTTGTCGATCGGTGACTTGTCGCCGATGACGTCGATGAAATAGACCTTGCCGCCATCGGCTGCCTTGGTCGTCTCGACCGCCTGCAGCATGCCGAAGCTCGAACCGTTGCCTTGGCCGAAGATGATGTCGGCGCCCGATGCGATCACGCTTTCGGTGACGCGCTTGCCGCCGGCCGCATCGCTGTAGGCGGCCGGGCCGATCACCGCGTAGGTGATCTTGACGTCCGGGTTCTCCGCCTTCACGCCTTGCGCGAACGCCGCCGACTGCGAATTCCACGATGGCGGTTCGCCCGACACCACGATGCCGACCGACTTGGAACGCGACACCTTGGCGGCGAGACGGCCGGCGAGATAGGCGCCCTCGTGGCCGCTCAGCGTATAGTCGGCGACAAGGCCCTTCTCCAGGCCGGCTGGCGTGTCGACGATTGCCACCGGAACTTTCAATTCCTTGGCGATTTCAGGCGCCGAGGTGTTGTAGCCGCTGGCATGCGCGATCAGCAGGCTGGCGCCGTCGGAGGCAAGTTCCCGCAAGGTCGGGCGAACATCGCCATAGCCGAGGCCCTGGGCCACGACCACTTCGACGCCGGCGGCCTTGCCAGCCGCCTTGGCGGCATCGATGCCTTGCTGGTTCCAGCCGTAGTCCGTGCCTTCTTCGGGCGTCAGGATGGCGATCGACTTGACCTCGCCGGCAAGCGCGCCGCTAATCAAGACACCGACTAATATAACTGCACTTACACTGCTCTTAAGAAGCTTTAACATGTTACCCTCTCTGTTGTTTCACCAATCAATATTCTTATTGTTATTGCGCGAAAGCGAGATAGACTGCCTAGGAAAAATTACATTGTGGAGCTCAGGCAAAGTGAAGATCCGTTATGCCCTTCCGGTGATGCTGGCGTTATCGTCCTTCGCCAACGCGGTTGAGTTGCACCATGTCGTCGTCCGCACCGGCACTGACGGGCTCGACATGGTTCCGTTGACGATTTCGAATGCGGGCAGCGAAGGCCTCTCCTGCAACGCCGACTTCGCCCACTGGTATTCGGCCGGGATCGCAACGATCGAGCCGGGCAAGAAGACCCGCGTCGAGCTCTGGTTCGATGCGAAGACCGGCACGTTCACGATCCTCAACGACAAGCGCGAGAACCTGCCCGTCGAGCGGCTGTGGTGCGGTCTGGCGAGCCGAGCATATGCCACCCGCGTGCAGATCACGCTCGACCGCACCGATGCGGCGAAAGGCGAGCGCGATGTGTCCTGCGCCATGGCGCAGGACAGCCTGGCCTGCCGGTAGGCGCTCATTCCCGCGTCCGTTCGAACATCGCGAGCCTCTTATTCCTTTGCCAGGAACGCGTCGGTGAAGACGTCGTCCGCCGACAGAGCCGCCTTGAGCACGCCCTGGTCCGTCAGCGTCTTTAGGGTCTCCTCCCACTGCGTCTTCGTCATCCAGCCGAGACCGTGTTCCTTGGTGTCCGGGCTGGTGAACGTCGAGGCGATGTCGGCATTGATCTGCGCCAGCAGTACGTCCTTCTTGTCCGCATAGCCGGGCGCTGCCTTGGCGGTGATCTCGGCGGCCTCTTCCGGATGAGCCACGACATAGTCGAAGGCCTCCCTATATGCCTTGACGAAGCGGCGCACGACGTCCGGCTTGTCCTTGATCATCGCCTGCGAGGTGAACAGGCCGGAGCCATAGGCTTTCCACCCATAGTCCGCCCCCATCATGATGCTGAGCGAGCCCGGGCCCCCGGCCTTCGCTTCCAGTTCGGGAACCTCCGCATCGATATAGCCGACGACCGTCTGAACCCGGCCAAGCAGCAAATAGCTTTCATAGGGAGGCGAGACGCTGTTCAGCGTCATGTCCTTTTCGGTCAGGCCATTGGCGGCCAGGAAGCCTTTGAAGAAGATGTAGGTGGAACCGGCCGGATGAATGCCGATGGTCAGTCCCTTGAGGTCGGACGGCTTGGTGAGCTTCAGCGTCTTGGCCAGCGAAATGATCCCCAGCGGCGAGTGCTGATTGACGGCTGCCAGCGCCACGACCGGGACATTCTGCGACCGTGCGACGGCAAGCGTGGGAAGATCGCCGAACCCGAAATCCGCGTTCTCATTGCCCACCAGCCGCATCGCGTCCGGCGAGCCGGATCCCTTGCGGATCTCGGCCACATCGATGTCGTTCTTGGCGAAGAAGCCCTTTTCCTTGCCGACGAAGAACATGGCGTGATTGCCGCGCACGACCCAGTCGAGCTGGACGTTGACCTTGTCCGCCGCCAGAGCCGCGCTGGAGAAGCCGAGTGCCGTGACAAACGCCGCGAAGGTAGCGGCCTTGATAAGTGAGCGTCTCAGCATTTTTGTTCCCTTTTATGAATTTGGTTGATCGAGCGGGCCTAGGATTGGCTGAATTTCGGCGCCCACGGCACCACGATGCGTTCTAGGATTTCGGCGGCGTAGTAGAAGGCGATGCCAAGCACGGAAACGAGCAGCAGCGCTGCGAAGACCAGCGCCGTGTCGAGCTGGGTCGACGCGAACTGGATGACGTAGCCGAGACCGTCCGACGCCCCGGCGAACTCACCGACGATGGCGCCGATCACGCTCAACGTGGCGGCGATCTTGGTTCCGGCCATCAGGTTCGGCAGCGAGTGCGGAACGCGGATCCTGAACAGGATCTGCGTCGGGCTGGCCCCGACGGAATTCATCAGCGACAGCAGCGAGCGGTCGACCGATTGCATGCCCGCCAGCATGGAGAGCGTCACCGGAAAGAAGGCGATGACCAGGATCAGGCCGATCTTGGGCGCCAGCCCATAGCCGAACCAGAGGATGAAGATCGGCGCGAGGGCGACTTTCGGCACGTTCTGGAACAGCACCACCAGTGGATACAGCGCGCGTCCCAACCAATCGAAGCGCACGATGACCAGCGCAATGGCAATGCCGACCACGACCGAGACCAGGAAGCCGAACAGGATCTCGCCCGCCGTCACCAGCGTCGCCTGCATCAGCGTGCCCCATTGCGCCACCAGCGACTTCGCGATTTCGGACGGGGCGGGAATGATGAAGGCGGATATGGCAAAGATCCGCACCGCGGCTTCCCACAGCACGATCGTCACCAGCAGGAGGATGACAGCCGGCAGCCAGCTGCCGGTCGCCGCACTCCAGCTGGAGGCGAGGCGCGGCTCGGAAAGGTCGATTATGGGTTGGTCGCTCAAGACGCGCCTCCCGGTTGATGGCTGGAGCGCAGCATCGTTCGCAACTGGACCACCAGCCTGACGAACTCCGGATCTTCGGTGACCGACAGGTCGCGCGGGTAAGGCAGCGCAATGTCGAGGCTCTCGGTGATCCGTCCCGGCTTGATCCCCAGCACATGAACATGGCGCGACAGATGGATGGCCTCGTCGATGGAATGGGTGACGAGCACGATCGTCTTGCCGGTCCGCTGCCAGATCTCCAGCAGCGACTGGCCCATCGAATCGCGGGTGATGGCATCGAGCGCGCCGAACGGTTCGTCCATCAGCAGGACCGCCGGATCGAGCGCCAGGGCCCGTGCAATGGCGACCCGCTGCCGCATGCCGCCCGACAGCTCGTTTGGCCGCTTGTGGGCGCTGTCGCCCAGCCCCACCAGTTCCAGCATCTCCTGCCCGCGCGCCCGCAGATCCGAGCGCGAGAGCGACTTGTCGGCGATGCCGAGCAGCATCGAGGCATTGTCGACGGCGTTTTTCCAGGGGAGCAGGTTGGCGTCCTGGAAGACGAGGCCGATCATCCGCTTGCGCGCCGCCTCGACCGGCGCGAGCCCGGCGATCGAAACGCTGCCCTGGGTAGGCTGCACCAGCCCGGCCAGCACCTTGAGCAAGGTGCTCTTGCCACATCCGGAAGGACCGATAAGGGAAACGAATGATCCCTTTGGCACCGAAAGATCGATGTTCCTGAGGATCAGCTGACGGGCCATGACCACCGAAACGCCCTTGGCGGAGATTAGATCGTCATGGCGGATATGGGCCGGCCTGTCGCCGGCGGCTCGGATGGTTTCAATGCGCATGGCTTGTCGCCCCGCGCGCTGTTTTCTGCCGCACCCGCACCATCTTGATGGCGAAGGCGCCCTTCACACAAACAGCCGACCGGTGGAACTCCTCAAACCGGCTGGCCCTGTGCGCACCATGTGACATTGGCTACTCCCGGCCTTCCAGGATGCGCCGCACCGCGACGAGCTTGCGCGCCCGTTCACCTTGCAGCGCCTTTGTCTGCTCGGGCGTGTAGGCAAACATGCCCTCGCCCGACTTGATGCCGAATTTCGACGCAGCCGTCTTCTCCAGAACCATCGGCGCCACATCGTCGCGGTTGGAGAGATCGGCATTCAGGAAGGACGAGACGGATTTGTAGATATCCAGCCCCGCCATATCTGTCT
>NZ_RZPL01000486.1:0-4476 GCF_004022805.1 Mesorhizobium sp. M7A.F.Ca.CA.002.04.1.1
GGCCAATACGGGCAGCGCGCACCGGATCGGCCTCGATGGCAAAAGTGCGCATCGAAGGGTGGGCCAGCATCCATTCGATGCCGATGGAACCGGAGCCGGCGCCGATGTCCCACAGCAACTCGCCGCGCCGCGGCGCCAGCGCCGACAGGGTAATCGCGCGGATTTCGCGCTTGGTGATCTGGCCGTCATGGTCGAACAGGTGATCGGCAAGGCCTGATGTGAGCGGCAGCACGCGCGCGTCCGGACCGGATTCAACTTCGACCGCCAGCACGTTGAGCGGATTGAGGTTTTCGAGGTCGAAGGCATCGGCGCGGACCGAGCGCTGGGTCTCGCTTGGCCCACCCAACGCCTCCAGGATCGTCAGCCGCGATGCGCCGAAGTCGAGTTCCGCGAGCAGGCGGGCAATCGCCGCGGGGGCTTCTGCATCCGAGGTCAGCGCCAGGATGCGCGCGCCTGGCTGCAGCAGTGGCCGGATCAGGTCGAGCGGCCGGCCGTGCAGCGAGACGGTTTCGATATCCTGCAGCGCCCAGCCGAGCCGGGCGGCCGCCAGTGAAACGGCTGAAGGCGCGGGGATAACGTGCATCTCTTGCGCCTTGACCTTGCGGGCGAGCGTGGCGCCGACGCCGTGGAAGAAGGGATCGCCGGAGGCGAGCACACAGACGTTCCTGCCGGCGAGCGCCAGCACGTCAGCCATCTCGGCATCGAACGGAACCGGCCATGGGCGCGGCTCGCCCTTGGCGAAGGAAGCGACAAGGGCGAGGTGCCGCTTGCCGCCGAAGATGATCTCAGCCTGGGCAATCCGCTGCTTGGCCTCGTCGCCGAGACCCGCTAAACCGTCCTCGCCGATGCCGACGACTGTCAGCCAGGCGGCTCGCGATTGACGCTCAGCAGGCATAATGACCCACCGTATCCTGATCCTCGGCGGCACCACCGAAGCGCGGCAACTGGCCGGAAAACTGGCGGCGCGTGCCTCGGTCACACTGTCGCTGGCCGGCCGCACCGAAAGCCCGGTCGCGCAAGGCGTGCCGGTGCGAAGCGGAGGCTTTGGCGGCGCCGACG
Organism: Mesorhizobium sp. M7A.F.Ca.CA.002.04.1.1; assembly: GCF_004022805.1. Lineage (NCBI taxonomy): Bacteria > Pseudomonadati > Pseudomonadota > Alphaproteobacteria > Hyphomicrobiales > Phyllobacteriaceae > Mesorhizobium > Mesorhizobium sp. M7A.F.Ca.CA.002.04.1.1. The sequence goes on from NZ_RZPL01000486.1 coordinate 1,060, forward strand.
GGCTGGCCGCTTACCTCACGGAAACGGCCACCGATCTGCTGATCGACGCCACGCATCCCTATGCGGCGCAAATCTCCGCCAATGCCGCACAAGCCGCGCGCATGGCCGGCGTGCCGATCCTTGCCCTGCGGCGTCCCGGCTGGGAGCCTGTCGAAGGCGACCGCTGGACGTTGGTCGGTACGGTCGGCGATGCCGCGCAAGCGCTTGGACCGGCGCCGCGCCGCGTTTTTCTGGCACTGGGCCGGCAAGAGGTTGCGGCTTTCGAAGCAGCGCCCCAGCACCACTATGTCATTCGCAGTGTCGATCCGGTCGAGCCGAAGCTGGCCGTGCCCGACGCCGAATATCTGTTGGCCCGTGGCCCGTTTCGCGACGCGGAGGAACGCGCGCTGCTCGAAAGGCACCGCATCGATGTCGTGGTGTCCAAGAACAGCGGCGGCGAGGCGACCTTTGGCAAGATCGCCTCGGCGCGGGCGCTTGGCATCGAGGTGGTCATGATCCGCAGGCCTGATCTGCCGGACGTGCCCTCGGCTGAAACCGTCGAAGCGCTGGCCGCCATTGTCGATCGATTTGGGATCGATCATTTTGTCCGTCCCGTGGACGAGCGCGGCGTGTAGACCAGCGCCGGCTTCTCCGTGCGCTTGATAATCCTGGTTTCCGGCGAGCCGATGATGATGCAGGTCGCCATGTCCGCCTTTTCAGCCTCGACATCGGCCAGCAGGTAGACCTCGATACGCTCGTCCGGGCGACCGGCGGCGCGGCCGAAGATTACCGGCGTGGTGCCCGGCAGGATGGCGGTCAGGCACTCGAAGGCGCGGCCGAGTTGCCAGGGGCGGGCCTTGCTGATCGGGTTGTAAAGCGCGATGACGAAGCCGGCACCGGCCGCCGCCAGCAGGCGCAGTTCGATCAACTCCCATGGCTTTAGATTGTCGGAGAGCGAGATGGCGCAGAAATCATGGCCGAGCGGCGCGCCGATGCGGGCGGCAACCGCAAGCATGGCGGTGATGCCGGGCACCACGGCGACATCGACTGCGCGCCATTCGACCGGACCGGCCTCGATCGCCTCGCAGACGGCCGCCGCCATGGCGAACACGCCGGGATCGCCGCCGGAGACCACGGCGACGTCATGGCCCTCTGCAGCCTTGCTCAATGCGTCCTTGGAGCGGGCGAGTTCCTCGCGGTTGTCGGAAGCGACGCGGGTCTGGTCCGGGCGCAGGTCCAGCCGGTCGAGATAGGGTTTGTAGCCGTAAAAGAATTTCGCCTCGGCGACAGCGCGGCTGGCCTCCGGGGTGACCTGATCGGCATTGCCGGGGCCAAGGCCGATGACGATGAGACGGCCACTCATACCTGCGCTCCCACGGCGCCGGGGCGGCCGGACCAGCCGGCGACCAGCACGATGGCGAAGTAGGGCGCCTTGTCGTCCTTTTTGTCGGCAAGCTTCATCGAGACGCTGCCGGCCATGGTGCCGCGCTCGACATAGACGGCGCGCGACAGCTTGGCCGTAGCCTCCAGCGCCCGCCTGATCTTGGGCAGGTTGCGGCCGACCTTCATTATGACGGCGGCATCGGTGTCGGCCAGCCGGCGGGTCAGCTCGAACTCGCTCATCGTGCCCGGCAGCACGGTGAGCACGTCGTCGCCCTGGACGATCGGAATACCGGTCTGCGACCAGCAGCCGGACATGGCGGTGACGCCGGGGATGACTTCGGTCGGAAAACGATGGGCGAGGCGCACATGCAGATGCATGTAAGAGCCGTAGAACAGCGGGTCGCCCTCCGACAGCACCGCAACCATTCTGCCGGCTTCGAGGTGCTCGGCGACCTTTTCGGCCGACTCCTCGTAGAAAGCCGTGATCTGCGAGCGGTAGTCGTCGTGGTCCCTGGCGATTTCGGTTGTGACGGGATAGAGCAGCGGCAATTCCGTCATTTCGGGCCGGAACTGCGCTTCGACGATGGCGCGGGCGTTGCTGTTGTTGCCGCGCTTGGCGAAATAGGCCACGACATCGGCCTCGGCCAGGATGCGGGCGGCTTTTAGGGTCAGCAGTTCGGGGTCGCCAGGACCGGTGCCGACGCCAACGAGGCGGCCTTTGAGAAAGGCGTTCACAGGCCAGGCCTCGCCAATGAATTGAGCGCGGCGGCGGTCATGGCACTGCCGCCAAGCCGGCCACGCACGATGGCGTAGGGAACGCCGTAGGAATTCTCGGCCAGCGCATCCTTGGATTCGGCCGCACCGACGAAGCCGACCGGCATGCCGATGATGGCCGCCGGCTTCGGTGCGCCATCGCGCAGTTTTTCCAGGAGATAGAATAGCGCGGTCGGCGCATTGCCGATGGCAACCACAGAGCCGGCCATGCGCTCGCCCCAGAGGTCGATGGCGGCCGCCGAACGGGTGTTGCCGATTTGCCTGGCAATTTCGTGCGTACGCGGGTCGCGCAAGGTGCAGATCACCTCGTTGCCCGCCGGCAGCCTGGCGCGGGTGACGCCATGCGAGACCATTTCCGCGTCGCAGAAGATCGGCGCGCCGGCCGCCAAAGCGGTGCGGGCGGCGGCAACGAAATCCTTGGAGAACACAAAATGATTTGAAGCTTCGACCTGGCCGCAGGCATGGATCATGCGAATGGCGACATCGGCCTCAGCTTCGGAGAAGCGCGACAGATCGGCCTCGGCGCGGATGATGGCGAAGGAGCGCTCGTAGATCGCCGTGCCGTCATGGATGTAGTCGTAGGCGGCCATGCTCATTTCCGTTTTTCAGTTTGGGCCTGTCGGTAGGCCTCGGCGATACCGGCCGGCCCGAGCCTTGTCAGGCAAGCGGCGGCGGTTTCACCTTGATATCGTGTGCTGCGGATCATCGCCGCGACGCGGCCGATGCCGCGCGCGGCGTCATAGCCCGGCCTGTAGCCGGCAGGAAGGGCCTTTGCCGTCGCGTTCACGACAAGTCCGGCTCCATTTTCGCCGCCGACGATCGTCAGCGCTGCCGGACCGGGGTGGGCGCAGCCTTTGGCACAGCCGGCAATGTGAAGGGTGAAGTCGAGGATGTCGGCTGTTTCAGCGGCGATCGTCTCGGCGATGTCGCGTGTGGCGATGCGGCCGGAGGCGCAGGCCGGCATGCCCGGGCAAGCGGCAATGCGCGTGCGCGGGTCGGCGGGGGCGGTGACGAAGCCGAGGATGGCGGCGGTGTGTTGGAGCGATGGGTTGGCGGCGGTTGGTTGCCCGAGGAACAGCAAGGCACGACCGGGGGCGAGGCGGATTTCGGTTGTGCCGAGGGCGATGGCGGCTTGCGCGAGGGCGATGATCTTGTCGGCCGGCATGCTGCCGTAGGGCAGGGCGATGCCGAGGGCGGTGGCGTGGCCGGCTAAGGGGAAAAGGCCGATAGGTTTGCGCGAGGCGCCCCCCTCTGCCCTGCCGGACATCTCCCCCTCTAGGG
>NZ_RZPL01000487.1:0-4472 GCF_004022805.1 Mesorhizobium sp. M7A.F.Ca.CA.002.04.1.1
GTCTTCCAGATCGCCGTCATAGGGGTTGACCGCGCCGTCCTTGACCAGCCACAGCCGGTCGGCGGTTGCCTCGAGCAGATGGCGATCATGCGAGATCAGGATGACGGCGCCAGGGAATTCGTTCAACGCATGGATCAGCGATTCGCGGCTGTCGATGTCGAGATGGTTGGTCGGTTCGTCGAGGATGAACAGGTTCGGCCCCTCGAAGGCCGACAGGCCCATCAGCAGCCGCGCCTTCTCGCCGCCCGAAAGATCCTTGGCGGCGGTGTTCATTTTCTCGGTCGTGAGGCCGAACTGGGCGACGCGGCCGCGCACCTTCGATTCCGGCGCCTCCGGCATCAACCGGCGGACATGCTCGTAGGCGTTTTCGTCCGGCCGCAGATCGTCGAGCTGATGCTGAGCGAAGATCGCCACCTTCAGCCCGGGCGCCACCGTCATGGTGCCGCTCTCCTGCTTCAACCGGCCGGACAGCAGTTTGGCGAAGGTCGACTTGCCGTTGCCGTTGGCGCCGAGCAGCGCGATGCGGTCGTCGGCGTCGATGCGCAGCGTCATCTTCTTAAGGATCGGCTGCTCCTCGGTGTAGCCGACATTGACGTTGTTCAGCGCCACGATCGGCGAGGCCACCGTCTTCACCGGCTCGGGGAAGGAGAACGGCCGCACCGAGTCGTTCACCAGGGCCGCGATCGGCTTCATCTTTTCCAGTGCCTTGATGCGCGACTGTGCCTGTCTCGCCTTGGAGGCCTTGGCGCGGAACCGTTCGACGAAGGATTCCATGTGCTTACGCGCGGCTTCCTGCTTGACGCGGCCCTTCTCCTGCAATTCCTTCTGTTCGGTGTATTGACGCTCGAACTGGTCGTAGCCGCCGCGCCAGAAGGTCAGCTTCTTCTGGTCGAGGTGAACGATCGAGTTGACGGCGCGGTTGAGCAGGTCGCGGTCGTGCGAGATCAAAAGCACGGTGTGCGGATATTTCGACACGTAGTTTTCCAACCACAGCGTGCCTTCAAGATCGAGATAGTTGGTCGGCTCGTCGAGCAGCAGCAGATCGGGCTCGGCAAACAGCACCGCGGCGAGCGCCACGCGCATGCGCCAGCCGCCGGAAAAGGAGGAGGCCGGACGCCGTTGCGCAGCGTCATCGAAGCCGAGGCCGGCGAGAATGGTGGCGGCGCGGGATTCGGCTGAGTGCGCGTCGATGTCGGCCAGCCGCATATGGATGTCGGCGATGCGGTGCGGATCGGTCGCCGTCTTTTCCTCTTCGAGCAACGCCGTGCGTTCGAGATCGGCCTTGAGCACGATCTCGATCAGCGCATCCTCGGTGCCTGGCGCTTCCTGCGCCACCTGGCCGATGCGGGTGCTCTTCGGCAGGCTGATCGAGCCTGTCTCGGACGGGAAATCGCCGGTAATGGCCTTGAACAGCGTCGTCTTGCCGGTACCGTTGCGGCCGACGAGGCCGGCTTTGGTGCCGGCTGGCAAGGTCAGCGAGGCATGGTCGAGAAGCAGGCGTCCGGCCATGCGGAGCGATAGGTCGTTGATGATCAGCATGGCCGCGCTTTTGCACCGGACATCAACGCTTCGCAAGGCCTTGCGGGCCAGTTGGCCGCACAAGGCCTCGAAACGACGCCCGCGAGGGCGCCGTCAAAGCAGCCGAACGGTGGCTTGCCTGCTCTCAGGCAGTCGCCTTGCGCTTCGTTGCCTTGGCGACAGCGGCCGGCGCTGCTGCCGGCTTGCGGCCAAGTCCCGTCGACTTTGCCAGCGCCGATCGCGTCGCCGAGTAGTTCGGCGCAACCATCGGATAGTCCGGCGGCAAGCCCCATTTGGCCCGATAGTCGTCCGGGCTTAGGCCGTAGTCGGTCCGCAGATGCCGCTTGAGCGACTTGAACTTCTTTCCGTCCTCAAGGCAGATGATGTAGTCGGGAAACACCGACTTCTTCGGATTGACTGCCGGAACCAGGTTTGGAGTTTCCGCGACAACTGCACCAGCGAGCTTGCGAACCGAAGCACTGACGCTGGCAATCAACTCAGGCAGGCCGGAAGCCGGAAGGGGATTGTTGCCTACATAGGCCGAGACAATATCGGCCGTCAGCTCGATAACGGTCTTATCATCGATATTTGACAATTCTTTCACCTTATTTGCGACAAAATCCTCCACCCCAGCGAAGACTTGTGTCGATGTATCTCTTTAACCGCGTCCCCCAACGGACCGCCAAGTCTCATAAAAGAATGAAGAATCGGCCAAAATAGCATTCATGCGAAATCGACGCCGTGCAAATTAGAAAATCTAATACTTGGAACCAGCAGACTTAGCGGCAGGACTTTCGTCCAATATCTCCAGAATACGCTTCCAGCGGGCGCAGCGCGCCAAATCCTTTTGTTCTATCGCCTTTTCGGCCCTCATCGCGGCGTAAAGCGGTGCCTCGACGCCGAATTCGTCGATCAGCCAATGCGCTTCCTGAATGGCCAGACGCTCATTCTCGTCAAACATGGTTTTCGGCCTCCGAACGTTCCACACCGACCGCGACACAACTTCCGATGACGAGAATGGCTCCGACAATGGCCGTCACCGTCAGCCGTTCGCCGGACAAGGTCAAAAGCAGGGTCGAGGCGATCGGCGTGAGATAGGCGACCACCGCGACCCTGCCGCTGCCTTCAAGCTTCAAGGCGCGCGACCAGAAATAGTAGCCCAAGCCCATCGGACCGGCGCCGAGATAAAGGCCGAGAGCCAGGTCCGCGCCGATGGGCCAGGTGAAACCGTCGCGAGCGCACCACAGAAACGTCAAAGCGACGCCGATCAACGATGAGGGCAGCAACAGGCGATCGGCTGGGGTGGCGACCCGTCCCACCATGATCGAATAGAAGGCCATGCACAGCGCCGACCCGAATGCGGCGAGATACCCGACCAGATCGCCGTCGAGCCAGGATTGGTTGCGCCCTCCCGAAATCACCAGCGCGACGCCGATGAAGCCTACCACCGCGGCGAGACCCAACAGTGCCGGACGCCGCGGATTTTCCAAGGCAATGACTGCCGCCGCGACCATCAACGGCCAGGTGTAGGCGACCAGATTGGCCTCGATCACCGGCATCGAAGCGAAGGCGATGTATTGCAGCACCATGGTGCCGACCAGGCCGATGAAGCCGACCGCGAGAGAGATGAGCGCCGCCCCGGCCGTGACCGGTGCTACTCTTTCCCGGCTCATCAATCGGATGGCCCGGCTCATCAATCGGATGGCGGCGAAGACGAGTGCAGCGCCTGCAAATTGCAGGAACTGGACCTGCGACACCGGGTGGCCGGTCAGCAGGGATTTGCCGACCAGGGCATTGGTGGACCACAACGCCACCGCACCGGCAGCGAAGACCAACGCGGATATCGAGCCGGATCCCTGCCGAAACAATCGGCATGGGATTCTATTTTGCTGTTCGACCATGATCCTGTCCGAAAACCGGTTCCGACTTTTCGGGATCATGGTTCACTATCATGATTCCCTGGCTCCGCCCGGAACCGGAGCATCGACGGCGGCGGGCACGGGATGCTCCGCCTCGAACCGACGGTAGGCCGGGAGCTGGTTGGTCCAGACATCTTCGGCCAGTTCGCTGACCCACTCACGGTCGTGGTCATTGTCGGCGGCGAGATAGAACATTCTGTTGTCGTCGACATAGGGTTTGGCCACCGAGCGCTGGTTGAGCACCAGCGTGACGCGCTCGCCGAACCGGATCGGCGCGGTGCGATGCAGGACGCCCAGGAACTGGCCGAGCGTCGCGTAGTTCATCTTGTGATCGATGCGCATGACACTGTTGCGCGGGATCTCGCGGCCGGATTCGAGAATGGCGCGGCCGGTTTCGGAGTCGTCGCAATAGATTTCGAGGTGGCCGCCGACCAGCGGATTGCTGATCGACAGCGGAATGAGCTCGGTGACCGGAACGCCATCGCAATGCCACTCCACGGCGCCGTCCCTGGATTCATGAAGGTGACCGTCGAGCCGACGATCGACAGCGGATAGGGCTCCAGCTTGGTGCCCATCATGTCGGACAGCCGCTCCAGGCGCAGCTTGTCATGCAGCAATTCCCTGATCTCGGGGATGTAACGGTCGGCCCCGGTGATGAAGGTCAGATCGAGGTGCTTGTGCACGGCATGGCTGGCCTTGAGCTTCAGGGCAGCCTCCTCGATCGCGGCAAGCAGTGCCGGGTCATAGCCGTGCAGATATTGCGCGACACCGAAACTCGACACTTTCCAGGCGGTTTCATGGCCGATAATGGCTTCGCGGCTCATCGCATAACGCAGTTCGGGAATGGTGTGGGCGTTCATTGTACTTCTCCAGGATGGGGGCAACACTTGGTAAACAGTCGATTAATTCACCCACCCCTGTAAAATTAGGAATGCTGGTGCTAGTGTAAGCCAAGCTTAAGGTCGAAACCGTGCGTCTGCTCAGTCAGGTCAACCTCAATTCGCTGAAAATCGTCGAAAGTGCTGCGCGGCACGG
>NZ_RZPL01000488.1:0-4459 GCF_004022805.1 Mesorhizobium sp. M7A.F.Ca.CA.002.04.1.1
GCCCAAAGACCTGCCGCAAGGCATCATTCATGCCGATCTTTTCCCGGACAACGTTTTCTTCCTCGGCGAAAAGCTCTCCGGCCTGATCGACTTCTATTTCGCCTGCGACGACCTCTATGCCTACGATGTCGCCACCTGCCTCAACGCCTGGTGCTTCGAGAAGGATTTTTCCTTCAACCTGACCAAGGGCAAGGCGCTGCTCGCCGGCTACAAGAGCGTCCGGCCCCTGAGCGACCAGGAAAAGGCTGCGCTGCCGATGCTGGCGCGCGGTTCGGCGTTGCGCTTCATGCTGACCCGGCTATACGACTGGCTGACCGTCCCCGATGGCGGGCTGGTGATGAAACGCGATCCGACCGAATACATCAGAAGGATGCGGTTCCACCGGGCGATCAAATCTCCTTCGGAATATGGATTGGCCTGATATCATGAGCAAACAGGTTGAGATCTTCACCGACGGCGCTTGTTCGGGCAATCCCGGCCCTGGCGGCTGGGGCGCGATCCTGCGCTTCAACGGCACCACCAAGGAGCTTTCCGGCGGTGAGGCCGAGACGACCAACAACCGGATGGAACTGTTGGCCGCTATCTCGGCGCTGAACGCGCTGAAGGAACCGTGCACGGTCGAGCTTCACACCGACAGCAAATACGTCATGGACGGCATTTCCAAGTGGATCCACGGCTGGAAGAAGAACGGCTGGAAGACCGCCGACAAGAAGCCTGTCAAGAACGGTGAACTCTGGCAGGCGCTCGACGAGGCCAACAAGCGCCACAAGGTCACCTGGAACTGGGTCAAGGGCCATGACGGCCATGTCGAGAACGAGCGCGCCGACGAACTCGCGCGCGAAGGCATGGCGCCGTTCAAGAAAGGCCCGTTCAAGCCTGCAGCAGCGCCAAAGCCTGCTGCGCCGGCAATCGCGAAGGTGCGGCGCTCGACCCAGAGCTATTGAATTTCAGGAGCGGCGCGGCTCGGGTACGAAGAAGCAGATCAGCCAGCGGGCGGCGGCAACTACTACGATATCGGCGCGCATTCCGTTGTCTACGGCTGGCAGCCGATCGACAGGCCGACACAGCCGTAAGCGCTTATCGTATCAGCAGCGCCGTGCCCCAAAGCCCAAGTGCGAACACCGTATGCGACACCAGGTTCAGCGCCCGGATCCGCATCGGGTTGGGCCGCTTCGAGGCGGCCCAGCCGGCGCCCATGCCGGGTGCCAGCAGGAACCAGCCGGCGCCGACGGTGACAATGCCGAGGATGAAGGCCGGCAGAAATGTCGGCGCGGCAAGCCAGCCCGCTCCGGCCAGCACCACCAGGATGATGCCGTAGATGATGCCGACAAAATAGTGAAAGGCCCAACCCAGCGCCTTTTCATGCGCGTATGGTGCTGTATCGCCGATATCGTCGTGAAAGACCTTGTCACGGAGATGCCAGACCCAGCGGCCGACCGGCCCCCAGTTCGGCCGTGGCTGGCCGAACGCCTTGTGCAGGAAGATGGCCCAGAGATCCATCAGCACGGTGGCGCCGACGCCGATCGCGATAGCGCGCCAGAAGATGTCAAACATCGCTAGGATCCCCCCAAAGCAAGCCATGAACCACAAGCGCCATCGCCGTTGCGGCCGAAGGCGCACTGAAGTTCAGAGCTGTCCCAGAATATGGGCCGCGCCGGACTCGTCGACACCGGGCTTGGTCTCGACATTGAGCGCGGTGACCTTGCCGTCGTCGACGATCATCGAAAATCGTTTCGAACGCAGCCCCATGCCGCTGGCGGAAAGGTCATTGTCGAGGCCCACTGCCTTGGCGAAATCGCCACTGCCGTCGGCCAGGAACAGGATCTTGCCCTCGCCGCCGGTGAAGCGCGCCCAGGCGCCCATGACATGGACGTCATTGACCGAGACGACGGCGATGGTGTCGACGCCGCGCGCCAGGATGGCGTCATGGTTCTCGAGATAGCCGGGCAAGTGGTTGTTGCTGCAGGTCGGCGTGAAGGCGCCGGGAACTCCAAACAGAACGACCTTTTTGCCCGGGAATATCTCGGCCCCGGTGATCGGCTTGGCGCCGTCGTCGGTCATCGTCTTGAAGGTCACGTCAGGCAGCTTGTCGCCAACGGAAATGGTCATGGATTCCTCGCTTGGGAAATGGGGAAGGACGTGTCTTTGCGTAGCGAACCCAACGGCTTCCTGCAACCGTTGCGATGGGCTGGATCAAGGGAAAGGCAGAACCCCTTCGACAGCGCCCGCCGCACTCGTCAGCGTATAGTGAAGCCCGCCATCAGTCGGCGTCGTCGAGGGGCGGTCGAGGATCGGCACGGTGAAAATCAGCTTGCCGTCCTTTTCGCTGCGGGCCGGGGTGCCGAACATGTAGTCCTGCTCGCCGGCAACGAAGAAATCCGCCGCCGCCGGATCGCCGGGAAAGCTCGCCTCGACAATCAGCGTCTCATGGTCGCCCGGCAGCACATTGATGCCGAAATCGGACCTCGCGGGCGCAGGCAGTGCCGTAAAACTCGCCTTCACCAGCGCCGCGTCCTCGGCATTGTCCGGATCGGAGGCGGGGTCGACGGTCAGCCGCGTCTGCACCGGAATGCAGATCGTTTCGCAGATGCCGAGAAAGATGTCGGCATCGATCACCGCCGGCTGGTTCGGCGTCGCCAGCGTGAATGTCACCGGCAGAGAGACCGGATAGTTGTAGCCCGCCCATTTGCCATAGCCGTCGTCATGGCGCTGCGGCGCCGGAAACGACAGAGCGGCGTCGGCGACGTTGGTGCTGGCCGAAATGTCGAGTTGCGGCGGCACGCCCGCGTCTCCCGGATCGCGCCAATATGTCTTCCAGCCGGGCTTGAGCGCTATGTCGAGAACGCCCTGTATGCGGCCGGCATCGTCGGCTTTGCCTGATGTAACCAGCCGGACCTTGCCGCCTTCGCTGTTGTACCACGCCGACGAAGAGGCGGCGGCGGGAAGAGCGGTGGCCGATCCGATGCCGGCGCCGAGCAGCAGGATTTTCAAGCTTCGCATGGCGGTGATTTGATCGTCCGTTCGTGGCCGCGCAATGATTTCATGGCCTTGCCGGTATCATATTTGCGTGACTTCGAGGGAGAAGAATGTTCGAGCCGCCGCCACAGGCTTTGGTCGAATCCAGCACGGCGCATCTTTTCGGCGCTTTGGAAACGCGTTACGCTCCCTTCATGGACTTGTTGCGCCACAAGAAGACGGTCGCCAGTCGCGGCTTTCTCGACGATCAGTTCCTGATTGCCATGCCCGGCATGAAGGACGACCGTTTCACGCGCTCGGTCATCTATGTCTGCGCCCATTCCGATGAAGGCGCCATGGGCCTGATCATCAACCAGACGCAGCAGATGCTGTTTCCGGACTTGCTCGTGCAACTGGGCATCATGAACGAGCAGGAGGCAATCCGCTTGCCGGCTCAGGCCCGCGATTTCGTCGTGCGCAATGGCGGCCCCGTGGATCGCAGCCGGGGCTTCGTCCTGCATTCGGGCGACTATCGGGTGGAATCATCGCTGACCGTTTCCGACGACATCTGCCTGACGGCGACCGTCGACATATTGCGCGCCATATCGTCCGGCCGCGGGCCTCGTCATGCGCTGATGGCGCTCGGCTATTCCGGCTGGGGCGCGGGCCAATTGGAGACCGAGATCGCAGAAAATGGCTGGCTGACCTGTCCGGCCAGTGCCGAGCTTCTGTTCGACACCGATATCGAGCGCAAATACGACCGGATCCTCGCCTCGATCGGTATCGACCTTGCGCATCTCAGCCTCGCTGCCGGACACGCCTGATCCGTTTACGCTTGCGTCAGCGGATACTGCTCTTTCAGCGTCTTCAGCACCTGGTCGCCCGGCATCGGCGCGCCGAACATGAAGCTCTGGACATATTCGCAGCCCATCTGGCGCAGTTCCAGCGCGTCGCTCTCGTCCGAAATGCCCTCGGCGACGACGGACAGGCCGAGTTCATGCGCCATGTTGACCATCGATTTCAGCAGCACCGCGCGCTTGGGCGTGTTGTCGTCGACGAAGCTCTTGTCGATCTTGATGGTGTCGAAGGGGAAACGCGTCAGATAGGCCAATGACGAATAGCCGGTGCCGAAATCGTCCAGCGACAGGCCGATGCCGAGCTGCTTCAGCTTGGTCAGCACATGGGCGGTCTGCTCGGGATTGTCCATGACAAGCGATTCGGTGAGTTCGAGCCGGAAGCAGCGCGGCTTCAGGTTGGCCCGAGCGATGACCGAGCGGACGTCGCTGACCAGGTCGCGGCGGATCAACTGGCGGCTGGACAAATTCACCGAGACCGACAGCGGCGCGTCGCCGATCTGCTTTTGCCAGCTGGCGAGGTCTTCCGCCGCCTGCTGCATGGCAAACAGGCCGAGCTGCACGATCAGGCCGCAGCTTTCGGCGACCGGGATGAAATCCGCCGGCGGGATCATGCCGCGGCGCGGGGGGTCCCAGCGCAGCAGCGCCTC
>NZ_RZPL01000489.1:0-4451 GCF_004022805.1 Mesorhizobium sp. M7A.F.Ca.CA.002.04.1.1
CGCCGACATGATGCCCGGCAGATCGTTGTTGGCGAAAGGCAGCGGCCGCTCGATGGCGCCGGTCGCCAGCACGATCTGGCGCGGCCTGACCCGCCACAGCGTATCCGGCCGGCCGTCGAGATGACGCTGGTTCAGCCCGACCAGATTGTGGTCGTAAATGCCGAAGGCGGTGGTCGAAGGCAGGATGAGGGGACCGCCAGCGGCAAGCCCGGCAATCGTCTCCTTGCCCCATACGGCCGCCGGCTTGCCGTCGATCTCCGCGGCACGATGGCCGAGCGATCCGCCGGGGCTCTGCTGGTCGTCGACCAGTGTGACGGTCAGGCCAGCACCGGACGCCAGCCCTGCCGCCGCCAGCCCGGCCGGTCCCGCGCCTACAACCAGCACATCGCAATGATGGTTGATCTGGTCGGCCATGCCGGGCGAGGTCCAGTCGGCGTCGACTGTGCCCAGCCCCGCCATGGCGCGGATGCGCGGCTCGAACCTGTGCCAGTCCGGCCACATGAAGGTCTTGTAGTAGAACGCGGCCGGGATGAAGCGCGCAAAACGGTCCAGGAAGGCGTTGCGGTCGGCCAGTGCGCTGGGCGTGGCGTTGACGCTTTTCGCCACCAGTCCGTCGCGCACCGGCTCGGTCGTGGCGCGGGTGTTCGGCGTCGCCCGCGTGCCGCCGAGATCGACCAGCGCATTTGGCTCCTCGACGCCGGCGCCCCATATGCCGCGCGGCCGGTGGTATTTGAAGCTGCGGCCGACGACCGCGACGTCACCCGCCAGCAGCGCCGAGGCGATGGTGTCGCCGGCAAAGCCTTGCACGGTGGTGCCGTCGAAGCTGAAGCGTATCGGGCGCGAGCGGTCGATGGCGCTGCCGCCGGTGGCAAGGCGCGAGGCGGTCACGCGACGTGCTCCCCGCCGAGTGCGGCCGAGGACAGCACCTTGTGGGTGACGGTGTCGCGCTCCATGACGAAGAACTCGCCGCAGTTCATGTGAACCCAGATTTCGCGCGCCGTGCCTTTCGGATTGGTGCGCAGATAGAGGTAATCAGCCCAGCGATCGATCGGCACATCGGCGCCATCCGGCCGCGCATTTCCGGCATCGCCGCCATAGTGGAATTCGGTTTCGTCGCGCGGGCCGCAGAATGGGCAAGGGAAAAGCTGCATAAAATCCTCAATCTTCGTCTTTATGCATGTCGTTCTCCCCAAACCGCTGCGTACTTTTGGGCGACATGCATCAGTGCGCGATGCCGGAGCCGGCCGCTTCGTCGATCAGCCGCCCGCTGGCGAAGCGATCAAGGTCGAACGGACGGCTGATGTGGTTGTGTTCGCCAGTCGCCAGCAGGTTCGCCAGCAGCGTGCCGCCTGCGGGAATGGCCTTGAAGCCGCCCGTGCCCCAGCCGCAATTGAGGAACAGGCCGGGCAGCGGCGAGGGGCCGATGATCGGCGAGGAGTCCGGCACGACATCGACGATCCCAGCCCATTGCCGCATCAGCTTGAGCTGGCCGAAGATCGGGAACATCTCCAAAAGGCCGGCGATCACCCCCTCCAGCGTCGGCAGATTGCCGCGCTGCGCGTAGGAGGGGATGCGGTCGAGCCCGCCGCCGATGACGATCTCGCCCTTGTCCGACTGGCTGACATAGACGCCGCAGCCGGGCGACAGCACCACCGTGTCGAGGATCGGCTTGACCGGTTCGGACACGCAGGCCTGCAGCGCATAGGAATTGATCGGCAGGCGGAAGCCGGCCTTGGCCGCCAGCACCGAAGAATGCCCGGCCACCGCCATGCCGATACGCTCGGCACGGATCGCGCCACGCGAGGTCTGGACGCCACGGCAGCGGCCGCCCTCGATGATGAAATCGGTGATCTCGCAGTTCTGGATGATGTCGACGCCGAGTCGGCTTGCGGCCCGCGCATAGCCCCAGGCGACCGCATCATGGCGTGCCGTTCCGGCCCTGCCTTGCCAGATACCGCCGAACACCGGGAAGCGTGCGTCCGGTGAAAAATTGTAGATCGGCGCCACCCGGCGCACATCGTCAGGCGAAAACAGCTCTGCATTGATGCCGTTGATCTGCATGGCGTTGACGGTGCGGGCGCCGATCTCCATCTCGCCGGTCGAGTGGCAGAGATTGACCATGCCGCGTTGCGACAGCATGACGTTGTAGTTGAGCTCTTTCGACAATCCCTCATAGAGCCGGTGCGCCAGCCCGTATAGCTCGACGCTCTCCGGATAATAGTAGTTGGAGCGCACCACGGTGGTGTTGCGGCCGGTGTTGCCGCCGCCGATCCAGCCTTTTTCCAGCACCGCTACCCTGGTGATGTTGTGGTTCTTGGCCAGGTAATAGGCCGTTGCCAGCCCATGGCCGCCGCCACCGATGACGATCGCATCATAGGACAGTTTCGGCTCGGGCGAGCGCCACGCCGGTTGCCAGCCGGTTTGGCCGGCCAGGCCCTCCTTGAACAGCGAAAAGGCGGAATAGCGTGTGGTCATGACGTGCCGGACCGGCCTGATTTTCGGAAAGAAACGTGGATCATCGCATGGTCTTCCGCACCGACGTCACCGGTTCGATCGGTCATGCCCGCATCGCCTTGCCCAGTGGATCGTATGGCGACGAGGCGATGACGCGCGCACCTCTTTCGACGCCGACGATGTGGGTTGTCAACTGCGTATCGATATCAGCCACTTCGCGCTCGACCAGCGCCATGGCGAGGCTCTTGCCGACCGTATGGCCGTAGCCGCCCGAGGTGACGAAGCCAGCAAGCTTGCCTCTATACCAGACCGGCTCGTAACCGCTGGCATCGGCGTCCGCCGCGTCGATTTCGAGCGTCACCAGCGTGCGCCTCGATGAAGCCTTCAGCTCCTTCCGGGCCGCCTCGCGGCCGATGAAATCGCCCTTGTCGAAAGCGATCCAGCGGTCCATCCCGGTCTCATCGGGCGTATAGTCCTGCGTGAACTCGCGCGACCAGATACCAAAGCTCTTTTCGAGCCGCAGCGAATTGACCGCGCTGAAGCCGTATTCGGTGACGCCCAGATACTTGCCTGCCGTCAGCAGAGCGCGGCGCAGGCCCGCGTGCTCATTGGCCTGGCAATGGATCTCGTAGCCGAGTTCGCCGATGACCGAGAGCCGTCCGACCTTGGCCCGCACCAGCCCGACATCCAATGTCTTGCAGGCTAGAAAGCCAAAGGCCTCGTGCGAAACGTCCTGATGTGTGAGGCGCTCAAGCAACATTCGCGCATTGGGACCAGCCAGCGAGAAACCGACGACCGCGTCTGAAATGTCGCGGACGGTGACGCCGTCGCTCATATGCTGCTCGAACCAGCGCATATGCCACTGCCGCAGATAGTAGGATCCCATGATCCACCAGGAGCCATCGCCCCAGTTGAAGACGGTGAGGTCGCCCTTGAGCTTGCCGTTTTCGCCGAGCATAGGCGCGAGCTTGGCGCGACCCGGATTGGGCAGCGCACAGGCAAGCAGCCGGTCGAGCCAAGCTTCCGCCTGCGGCCCGGCGATTTCGTAGCGTGAGAAGGCAGTGATATCGAGCAGACCGACGCCCTCGCGCACCTTGCGGCACTCCTGTGCGACGATGTCGAAGGCGTTGGAGCGCTTCAGCGTCGGTGTCTCGACGAAGCCATGCGGCGCGAAATAGAGCGGCACTTCCATGCCCCATGAATTGCCCCAGCGCGCGCCGGCGGCATCCATCGCGTCATGCGCGCCGGCTGTCTTCAAGGGCCGCCCCGCCGGCAACTGCTCGTTGGGATAGCTCATGACAAAGCGGCGCGAATAGAACTGCCCGGTGGTCTGCCTGATGTATTCGCGGTTGGAGGCGAAATCGCCATAGCGGGCGATGTCCATGCCGTAGACATCGGCTTCCGGCTCGCCATGGATCATCCATTCGGCAAGCGACTTGCCGACCCCGCCGCCTTGCAGGAAACCGGCCATGACGCCGCACGCCACCCAGTAGTTGGGAACCCCGCGCACCGGGCCGACCAGCGGATTGCCGTCCGGCGAGAAGGTGAAGGCGCCGTTCACCCAGCGCTTGATGCCGGCATTCTCCAGGCAGGGGTATCGGCTGAAGCCGAGGGCCAACTCGTCGGCGATGCGGTCGGTGTCTTCCTGGATCAGTTCAATGCCGTAATCCCACGGCGC
This sequence comes from Mesorhizobium sp. M7A.F.Ca.CA.002.04.1.1, assembly GCF_004022805.1. Lineage (NCBI taxonomy): Bacteria > Pseudomonadati > Pseudomonadota > Alphaproteobacteria > Hyphomicrobiales > Phyllobacteriaceae > Mesorhizobium > Mesorhizobium sp. M7A.F.Ca.CA.002.04.1.1. The sequence continues at coordinate 4,133 of NZ_RZPL01000489.1, forward strand.
CCCATCCATGTTCCAGTGCTTGTGGTTGATCTCGTAGATGCCGAGCAGCAGGCCCTTCTGTTCCTGGCGCATGTAGGTGAAGCCTTCGAGATCGACGATCAGCGGCAATTCCTTGTCCAGCGCCTGGATTTCGGGCAGCGCCTCGGTGACGAGATAATGGTGCTCCATCGGCGACACCGGCAGGTCGATGCCGGCCATCCGGCCGACCTGCTTGGCCCACAGCCCGCCGGCATTGACGACGTGTTCGGCAATGACCGTGCCCTTCTCGGTGACTACGTCCCAGCCGCCGTCCGCGCGGCGGTTGAGTGCCAGCACGCGG